>CAUSBF010000035.1:0-12535 GCA_963529595.1 uncultured Campylobacter sp. | reverse complement strand
ATCCGACTAATCCGACTAATCCGACTAATCCGACTAATCCGACTAATCCGACTAATCCGACTAACCAAAACTCGACCGGCTAAAACCCGGCGCAATAAAACCCAAGCATAGCAAAACCATGACGCGATAAAACCGGGGCGCGATAAACTCGCCGCAACCTGCAAGCAAAATTTATCGCCGCCGAAGCTCGCAGCTAATTTTTACCGCCCAAGCGCGAAATTTTCGGCTTTGGTTTTGAGCGCAAAAAATAAAATTTCAAATCACGCCAGCCCGCTTATTACGCCATCGCTAGTGATCTTCATATTTAGCGCGTTAGGAACCTTCGGTAGCCCCGGCATAAGCATTATCTTGCCGCAGACGGCTACGATGAAGCCTGCTCCCGTGCGGATCTGAAGGTCTTTGACGCTGAGCTTAAAGTCGCGCGCACGCCCAAGCGCCTTGGCATCGTCGCTGAAGCTATATTGCGTCTTTGCGATGCAGACGTTTAGCCGCTCAAGTCCCAAGGCTTTGATATGCTGCAGCGCCTTTTGCGTCTCGGGCTCGAAAATGACCTCGCTCGCGCCGTAAATTTTAGTAGCGATCTTTTCGATCTTGCTCGCCGTATCGTCGCTAAGCTCGTAGGCGAATTTCAGCTCCTTAGCGCGCTCGCACTCATCTATGACGAGGCGGGCTAGCTCAAGCGCGCCCTCGCCGCCTTTGGCGAAATTTTCGCAAATCGCCATCTGCACGCCGCGCTGCTTGCAATACTCGCGCACGAAGGCGATCTCGTCGTCGCTATCGAAGCTGAAACGATTAAGCGCCACGACCGGATTTAGCCCGAAGTTTTGTAAAATTTCAATATGCCCGCCTAAATTTACGATACCTTTTTGAAGCGCGGCAAGATCAGGGCTCGCGATACTTTCTTTATCCGCGCCGCCGTTGTATTTAAGCGAGCGGATCGTGCTAACCAGCACCGCGGCATCCGGAGCGATGCCCGCGCGGCGACACTTGATGTCGATAAATTTCTCAACCCCGAGCTCGCTTCCGAAGCCCGCCTCCGTTACGGCGTAATCGGCAAGACTTAGAGCTAGCTTGCTCGCCATTATGGAGTTGCAGCCGTGCGCGATATTTGCAAAAGGACCTCCGTGCACAAGCGCGGGCGTGTGCTCAAGGCTCTGGATGAGATTTGGCTTCATCGCGTCTTTTAGCAGGATCGCCACGGCATCCGCACAGCCCAGATCGCGCACGTATATCGGCTCTCCCTGCGTATCGTAGGCGACCATGATGTTTGCGATGTTTTCCTTAAGCTCGGCAAGATCGTTCGAGAGGCACAGAACCGCCATTATCTCGCTAGCCGCGGTGATATTAAAGCCGTCCTCGCGCTGCACTCCGTCGGTACGCCCGCCCTGACCTACGGTGATGTGGCGCAGCGCGCGATCATTCATATCCATGCAGCGCTTCCATAAAATTTTTTCGATCTTTAGCGGGTTTTCTTGATACAGCGAGTTGTCGATGACCGCCGAAATTAGATTGTTTGCGGAGGTGATCGCGTGAAAATCGCCGTTAAAGTGCAAATTTAGATCGTCCATCGGCACCAGCTGCGAATATCCGCCGCCAGCAGCGCCGCCTTTGATACCAAAAACAGGCCCCAGCGACGGCTCGCGCAGCGCAAGGCAGACGCTTTTGCCCAGACGCTTTAGCGCGTCGGCTAGACCGATGGAGGTCGTAGTTTTGCCCTCGCCAAACGGCGTCGGATTGGTCGCCGTGACCAAAATAAGCTTCGAAGCGCGCGATCGCGGTTTGATGTTTAGCTTGGCTTTGTAGTGGCCGTACAGCTCGATCTCATCCTCGCTAAGCCCCAAATTTTTCGCAACGTTTGAAATTTTATCCGGCCTCGCCGCATTTGCTATTTCGATATCGCTCAACATTTTCTCTCCTTAAATTTAAAATTTTATCGCGCAGTTTTTACGCACCGCCTCTTTAAATCCGCGCATTAGCTCGCGCGCTATGCGCACCTTATCCGCCAGCCGCGCAAGATCAAAGCTTACAGGCGTGAAAGTTGCCCCGGCTAAATTTCGATCTCGATGCCCACGGGGCAGTGGTCGCTGCCCATCACGTCGCTTAGGATGAAAGCATCCTTTAGCCGCGAGCGCAAATTTGCCGAGATGAAAAAATAATCGATCCGCCAGCCTACGTTTTTTGCGCGCGCGTTAAAGCGGTAGCTCCACCACGAGTAGGCGTCCCGCAGCTCGCCGTGAACGGCACGAAAGGTATCGACAAAGCCCGCCGCCTCCACCTCATCGAGCCACGCCCGCTCGATCGGCAAAAAGCCCGAGGTTTTGGAGTTTGCTTTGGGGTTTGCAAGATCGATCTCGCGGTGCGCGGTATTTACGTCGCCGCAAAATATCACCCCGAGCCCCTGCTCCGCGAGGCTGCGCGCGTAGGCTAGGAATTTCGCGTAAAATTCCATCTTGTAGGCTAGCCGCGCCTCGTCCTTTTGGCCGTTGGGAAAATAGATGTTAAAAAGCACGATGTCGCCGAAGCGGTGCTGCAGCACGCGCCCCTCGTCGTCGGGGAAAAACAGCGCCTTGCTCGTCTCGCTTTTAAATTTCGCTAGACTCGCTACGCCCGAATAGCCCGCGCGAGCGGCGGAATTTAGATCGATCTGAGAAAATCCGAGCTCGTAAAGCCCTTTGGGGGCATCCTTTTCGCTCACCTTGATCTCTTGCAAGCCCAAAAAATCGGGGTTTTGCTCCGCGAGCCACGCAAAGCCGTCTTTGCCGAGCACTGCGCGCAGTCCGTTTACGTTCCAACTAATCAGTTTCAAATTTAGCCTTTGGCGCAAAAATTTTGGTATGATTATACGAAATTTTGACTAAATTTAAAGGAAAATTATGCGCAATCAGCCCAAATACCGATTTTTTGCCAACTGGGGCTACGCGATGGCGGGCCTTGCCGAGATGCTGCGCAGCGAGCGTAGCTTCAGGCTCGAGCTTTGCGTGTTCGTCCCGCTTCTGCTGTCGCTATTTTTTTGGAATTTCGGCGCGGTGCTAAATCTATTTTTGATCTTCGGCGCGGTCTTTACGCTCGTGCTCGAGTGCGTAAACTCCGCCATTGAGCGCGCAGTCGATCTTGCCACGAGCGAAATCCACCCGCTAGCCAAAGGCGCCAAAGACACCGCAAGTACGGCCGTGATGATGAGCCTATTTCTCAACGCCGCGCTGTGGGGATATGCGCTTATCGGTAAATTCTTTTAATCGCGTAATTGCAAATTTCGCGATAAAAGATTTAAATCGCTGCAACGCAGAGTTTTTTTGGCGAGTGCGGAATTTGCAAGCCACTTGAGTCGTTGATCGTCCACGCCTGCAACCCAAACACGACCCTGCGTGATATTGAAATTTTAAAATCCGAAATTTGCTTTAAATTTAAACTCTCCTGTGCGCGAAAATTTTAATATTCGCTCGGCTCTTAAAATTTTAAAATAGCTTTTAAAATTTCTATAGATAAATCATTCAAGCAAATTTTACGCCGTAAAATTTTAGCTATAAAATTATAACGACTTTCAAGATGCTTTAATACAATTTTCACTAAAATCACGCCGTCTTAATTAAAATAATTTTCAAAAAAAGGAAAATTTTGTCTAAATCCTTTCGCAAAATCTCGCGCAAATTTCATTTGTGGCTATCTTTGATATTTTGCATACCCCTTATAATCGTATCCGCAAGCGGCTCGGTCTTAGTCTATGCGGAGCGGATCGATGAAGCTTTGCTGAAAGACAAGGTGTTTAGGACACAAGAAAGCGTGGCGAAATTCCCCGTTAGAATGAAATTCAGCGCTTTGCAATCCGAGATAAAATCCAAATTTAAAGAGTACGCGATCATGGGCTGGGGCATCGCGCAAGATCCTTTAAAGACCGATAAAATCAGACTTTCCTCTCAGAAACTGCAAAAGCGGATCATAATTTACTTAGATGCCTTTAGCGGCGAGATTAAAGGCGCGCCCATGCCGCGAGATGAGGGCTTTATCGGCGCGATAAATAAACTGCACGCGGAGCTGTTTTTAGGTCGCGGCGGTAGAATTTTTACGGGTATCGTGGGGCTTAGCGCGCTACTTATCGGCATTAGCGGCTTTTTTATCTACAAAAAATTTTGGCAAAACTTATTCTCGCTGAGGCTAGATCGGGCCATATATTTTATGCGCGGCACTCACCGCCTAATCGGAGTCGCGAGCACTCCCGTAATGTTTGCTATAGCTATAAGCGGAGCATGGTGGGAGCTAAGGGCGGTAACTTACAAGCCGCTCGCAAATCCATGCGGCGCGGTCTTGCAGAATTTTAAGACCGAGCGAAATTCCACCGTCGCGGCATCAAACGGAGCGGTAAGCATGAAAACGACGCAAAATCTTGCGACGCTAGATGAGGCTTTAGCGCGGATAGCGGTTAAATTTAAAGAATTTCGGTCCACCTATATCGCCTTTCCGCTCTGTCCGGGCGGCGCTTTTACCGTATACGGCTTCGAGGCGGGGCAAAACCCGCTTCAAAGCCCTTACGCGAGCCGTATCACGATATCGGATGCAGGCGAAATTTTAAAAGCGGACTTTATAAACGATGCGGATTTTTCGGACAAACTTCAAGACGGCTTTCGTCGCGCCCATGCGGGCTCATACGGCGCAATAACGAAGCTTATATGGTTTTTAGCGGGGCTTGCGCCCCTATTTGCGGATTTTACATAACCCTAAAAAATAGAAATTCTAAAAGGAGAAAGCTATGAAGAAAGTATCTCTTTCGCTCGTAGTCGCATTAAATATGCTAACTTCACTTTATGCGGAAAATAACGCCACTGCGAGCACCCCGGAGGACTTAGGCACCATAGAAGTGCAAGATACCCAAAAGCTCCGTCGCGACGACAGAGATTATGAGGCTAGAAAGCTCGTTAAAAGTACCACCAGGCTCGATCTTACGGCGAGAGAAACGCCCCAGTCTCTTACCGTGGTGACCGAAGCCAAGCTAAAAGATATGGGGATAACCGATTATCAGGTGCTGATGCGAAATATAGCGGGCATTACGAGCGGGCGTATGGATGAGAGGCTCTATCCTACGGCGCGCGGATTTAGCATAGATTATTATTTGCTTGATTCGATGCCTAGCTTCGGAGGTTTTAGCCTCGGGGCGAACGATTTAAATTTACTGCCATATGAGCGCGTTGAGGTAGTAAAGGGTGCGAACGGATTATTGGCGGGCGCGGGAAATCCTGCCGCGAGTTTAAATTTTATCCGTAAGCACGCAGATTCCACCATCCCAAAAGGTTATATAAGTCTAAACGGCGGCTCATACGACAAATACGGGCTTAAAACTGATGTGCAAAGCCCGCTCAATCAAAGCGGTTCGGTGCGCGGACGCCTAGCGTTTATGCATGAACGATCGCACTCTTATATGGACTATTACAATCGTCGCAATACTGCCGTTTATGGCGTATTAGATATCGATGTAACGGACGATTCAAGGCTGAGCTTTGGCTCATTTTATCAGACTCTACGCCGACATGGCACGCGCTGGGGCGGAATGCCCGCGTTTAACTCGGACGGCACGCGCACGCACTTCGGCAAAAACAAAATTTTCTCTCAGCCTTGGACGCGATACGACATCTCTACGCTTGATTTTTATGCCGATTTTAAACAATATTTCTCAAACGAGGCGAGTTTAAGCTTGAGTTATTCGTTTCGTCGCGCTCATACCGATTCAAATTTGCTCTATTATGGCGGCAGGGTAGGCCCTGGCGGCATCGGAAACGTCGCCGATCTTAGCGTTTATGCTAACAAGCGCGAAGAGAATATCCACAATATCGACGCCTATGTGAATATCCCTTATGAATTTTTCGAACAAGATCATGAATTTGTATTTGGTGTGATGTATAATCTTTACAAAAAAGGATCTGATAACGTAAGTAGCTACTGGAATAACCGAAATACTCCAGCAGGCCTTACTTATGCCGCGCGTACTAGAATAAATTTTAACGACCTTCATATTGAAGATCCACGCTTACCGTATGTAGATCAAAATAATGCCGATCGAACTATTCAAAAAGCAATTTATGCCGCGAATAAACTCTCAATCACCGAGGATTTAAAGCTCTTATTAGGAACGCGGATGAGTTACTATAAATATAAAATTACAGGTGGAGCAGATAATAGAAATTTTACCCGCGAAATTACTCCATATGCGGGGATCACCTATGATTTAGACGATCATCATACCCTTTATGCAAGTTATACGAGTATTTTTAAACCTCAAACCTACAAGGACAAAAACAATAAATATCTTGATCCCATCCAAGGCAAGGACTACGAAGCGGGCATCAAAGGCGAGTATTTTGACGGCGATCTGCAAGCAAGCCTGGGCGTTTTTAAGATCATACAAGATAAGCTCGGCATCCGCACCGACGAGTATATCACGGGCACAAATTCCTACGCTTACAGGCAGGGTCGCGGAGTAACCAGCAGGGGCTTTGAAGCGGATGTAAACGGTAAAATCACCGATGCGCTAAGCCTAAGCATGGGGCTAGCGCACTACAAAGCCAAAGACGCTGACGGCAATATTTACGCCAGCGACTCCTCCCGCACCAGCGCAAATCTTTTTGCAAAATATGAGATCGGCACATTTAGAATCGGCGCAGGCGCGATGTATCGCTCAAAGATTTATTCCGACTCGCCATACGGCAGGATCGAGCAGAAAGCCTACACGATTGCAAACGTAATGCTAGGCTACAAAGCGAGTAAAAACCTAGATGTGCAGCTAAACGTCGATAACATAACCGATAAGCGCTATTTTGAGGGCATCGGTTCCAATCGAATGATCTACGGCGATCCGCGCACCTTCAATCTAAGCCTTACGTATAGCTTTTGACCCAAATAGTCGCGGCGGAATTTGTCTAGTGCTTAGCTCTAATAGAATTTCATCGCGACGCCATAGATAAATGGCAAATTAAGCCTAAATTTCGTAAAATCACCGCTAAGACGCGAGGTCGCGTAATACGTTATAAAGGCAAACGATGCAAAGTTCAACCTCATAAATCCCGCTAAATTTAAACCAAACCAACAAACAAATTTAAATTTAACGGAGAAAAACTATGAAAAGACGAGACTTTCTAAAACTAGGTGCACTAGCTGCGGCTTCAGCGCAGGCAAAACAATTTGACGCGGCGGCGCAGGCGATATTTGACGAGCAGATGGGGCTTTGCGCGAATAAATTTGGCGCTTTTTACGTCCAAACCATCGGCGGCAGGGTCGTGGGCACAGAGCCATTTGAGGGCGACGCGATGCCAACGGTGCTAAACAACGCCCTAAGCGATCACATCCAAAACGAAACGCGCGTGAAATACCCATACGTGCGCAAAAGCTTCCTGGCTAGTCCCGCAGATCCAAAACCGCAGCTTCGCGGCAAAGAGCCCTTCGTGCGCGTTAGCTGGGACGAGGCGATAAAGCTAAGCGCCAAAATTTTGAAAGAAAACTTCGATAAATACGGCTCAGAGGCCATTTACGGACAGCTTTATCAGTGGGGCAGTCTCGGCAAGGTCGGCCACTCGCAGCGCACCGCAAAGCGCATGCTAAACGCGCTAGGAGGCTACGTGAGCGAGCTTGGCGGCTACTCATACGGCGCGGCGACGGCCTTTTTGCCTCACGTGACGGGCTCTATCGATCCGACGCACGCTCCGACGCGCTGGGAGGGCGTGGTAAAGGAGGCCAAAACGATCGTGTTTTGGGGGACGAATCCCGTCGTTTCAAACAAGATTGCTATCGGCGTTCCGATGCACAACTCCTATGCCTACTACGAGATTATGAAGGATAAATTTAAAAAAGGCGAGATGAAAATTTACAGCGTGGACGTTTATCGCAACGAAACGGCGGAGTATTTCGGCGCGGATTATCTTGCCGTGCGCCCTTGCACCGATACGGCGATGCTGATCGGGCTTTGCGAATATCTTTACGAAAACGGTCTTTACGACAAGGAATTTATCGAGCGTTACACGGTCGGGTTTGATAAATTTAAGGATTATTTCACAGGCGCTAAAGACGGCGTGAAAAAAGATCTTGCGTGGGCGAGTAAAATTTGCGGCGTGAGCGAAAAGGAGCTAAAAAACCTAGCCGATACGCTGGCTAAAAAGGACACGCTCATCGTCACGGGCTACTCTATCCAACGTCAGCACCACGGCGAGATGGCGTACTGGGCGCTCATCACGCTAGCTGCTATGCTAGGCGACATCGGCAAGATAGGGCGCGGCTACGTGATGAACGATCAGATGCATAAAAACGCCGATATCAGCTTCGTCGCGCCAAAGCTTCAGGCCTTTAATCCGGCGGTAAATGAAAAATACATCGCCCCGCAAGGCAAGCTAGCTAAAGCCAAATATCACGAGATACCAAACAGCAGGCTCATAGACGCGATCATGGAGCCGGGCAAAGAAATCGAGCGCAACGGCAAGAAATACGTCATGCCGCACATCCACGTGATATTTAACGCCAACGGCTCGACCTTCACCCGCCACCCGGACACCAACCGCGCGGTCGCAGCGATGAAAAAGATCGAAGCGATCATCACCACGGAGCCCTTTTGGACGAGTACGGCAAGGCTCAGCGACATCGTGCTACCGGCAGCTCTTGAGTGCGAGCGCACGGATATAGAGTTTGCAAACTCCACTAGCGAATACCTTTTTGCGATTAAACCGCTAGTAAAGCCTGCGGGCGAGAGTAAAAGCGACTTTGAGATCGCGCGGCTCATCTGCGCGCAGTGGGGCGAGGAGTACGAGCAGGCCTTTAGCGAGGGCAAAACGGAGCTTGAGTGGGTGAAGGAAATCTACGCCGATGCAGTTCAAAAGGCTGAAGGCATGGGCATAGCGATGCCTAAATTTGATGAGTTTTGGCAAAAGGGCTACGTTAAATTTGATAAAATCGACGAGAAAAAGAGATACTTCACAAACTACGCTGACTTCCGCGCCGATCCCGAGAAAAACGCGCTAAAAACCCCGTCGGGCAAGATCGAGCTCTACTCCGAAGCGGTCGAAAAGCTAGGATATTCCGACTGCCCGCCGCACGCGACGTGGATGGAACCCTTTGAGTGGCTCGGCGGCGACGTGAGCAAGTACCCTATCGCCATCAGCGGCGCGCACTCTAAATTTAGACTCCATTCGCAGCTAAACAACTCGCTCATCCGCAACTACGCCGAAATCGCGGGCCGCGAACCCGCGCTAATTAGCCCCGCCACGGCAAAGGCGCGCGGCATCAAAACGGGCGACGTGGTAAGGATCTACAACGACCGAGGCGAGATCCTCTGCGGCGCGCTGGTAAGCGAGCGAGCGCAAGATAACGTCGTGATCGTAAGCGAGGGCGCATGGTACGATCCGGCCGTCTGGGGCGAGCGCAGCCTATGCAAGCACGGCAACATAAACGTGCTAACGAGGGACGTACCGAGCTCGCAGCTATCTCAAAGCAACACCGCGCACACTAGCATGGTGCAGATCGAAAAATTTAAAGGCGAACTGCCGAGCGTAACGGCGTTTGATAGACCCGCGACGATAGAGGCTTAGCGCGCTTTTAACTCTTGCGCCAAAGCCCTACCAGCCGTTTATCGCAAACAAAATCGCTAAGTTTTTCTGCGCCAAGAGCTCGTCCGAGAGGCGGTCGTATTCGTCCCCGAGCCCCATTTCTTGCGCCATAGACGGCGGCTCATCATCCCAAGAGCCCATCGCACCGAATACATCGGCGATCCCCGCCGCGGCAAACGCCCTCAAGCTCGGCTGCGGCAGCGCTGCAAACGAAACGGCGTAATACTCGCCAACGGGGACTTCGCCCCGCAGCGTCTTAAGCGCATTATCAAACGTCTGCGCAAAGTTTTCGCAGCCTATCTTGCTCGCAAAATCTCTGATTTGCACTAAAACATTCCCGAATTCTGCGCTGTTATCGCGCGCGTTTAGCGCATCTCGCGGCATCCCGCGCCAAAGGTGCTCGACGTATTTCACATACCAAGCCTTTTTGTTGCGATCGTATTTCCAATCAGGCGTAAAAACGCCGTTAAAGTCCTCAAAGCGGCAAACGATGCCGTTTACGTTCATCCCCGAAAAGCCCAAAAGCGCTCTATTTTTTGCGAAAGTTGGAATACTAAACCCCGCGTCCTTCAGACCGAGCTTTAGGCACTGCTCTATCCAACACCGCCGTGCGGAGATCGGCTTGTCCTCGCGCCCTTTTTGCGCGACTTGCTCGGTAAAAAATTTACGCGCCTTTTGCTCCGCTGCACCGCCGTTCTCGGCGGCTTTGTCCGTCGCACTGCTTTGCACTGCGCCGTACGCATCTTTTTGCTCCGCAGCTTTACTTGCGTCGTTTACGCCGTCCTGCACTGCGCGGCTCGCGCCCTCTGTGGTGCGGAAATGCTCCTTTGCAAACTCAAAATTTAAATATTTTATATATTTTTGATCTTGCGACGGCCGCTCAGGATTGCCGCGCAGAGCTGATTTTAGCGCGACACATAGCGCACACGAGAGATATATTTCGCCGTTCATAGATATCCTTAAATTTAGACGCTTACATTCATGCGGCGGATTATTTATGCTCCGCGCCAAAAGCTAGCGGCGACAAAATTTTAAAATTTTGCGCCTTAGCGACAAATTTAATCACGATAAATTTTACGCGTGAAGCAAAAACAAATCTGTGCAAAGATAGAATTCTCAACCGCCGCGAACATGAAATTTTAAAAGTAGCTGCCGTATCGAAAAAGGTGCCGTTATAAATTTAGAGCAGCTTGCGCACGGATAAAATTCCGAAGCCGAAATCTACGAGCGGCACAGACAAGGCGATGTGCGTTAAATTTACGCGCACTCCTAAAACGACAAACCGCTTTAAAGAAATTTCAACAGCGCTCGCGCTATGAAATTTTAAAAGCAAGTTACCACACCGAGCTACCGATAAATTTAAGCAGGTCAGTCACGCTGCGAGATCAAGGGCTGCGCCGATATCGAGCAAAACGCGCTATGAAATTTTAAAGACAAGTCGCCGTGCCTACGCTGCCGCCAAATTTAAAATGAACCGATCGCACTGCAAAATTTTAAAAGCAAGCCGCTGCGTCCAAACTAGCTAAATTTAAAATTAAGCAATAGCACCATTTGCGCTACGAATGCCGCTCGTCGGCAAGCTACCACTCGCAAGCTCTGCCCGCAAGTCGCCGATCGCAATCCCTACGCCGCAAGCGCCCTACGCTACGACATTTGGAAACTCATAGACCACGCGGCCACTTTTGATCGTGCATACCGCAGCGCCCGTAAGCTGCTTACCGAAAAGCGGCGAGTTGCGCGATTTGGACTTATTTAGCGCCTCATCGTAAACATACGAAATCTGCGGATCGATGATCGCGACGTCAGCCAAAAAGCCCTCTTTAATCTCGCCCTTGTCTTTTAAATTTAGAATTTTAGCCGGGTTAAACGAGCAGAGGCGCACCATATCTTCAAGGCCGATAACGCCCTCGTTTACGAGCCGAAGCGTAAGCGGCACGAGGGTTTGAAGCCCTAGAATTCCAAACGGCGCGCGGTCGAATTCGACGAATTTATCGTCGGTGTTGTGCGGAGCGTGATCGGTCACGATGGCGTCAATCAGACCGCTTTTAAGCGCCTCTCTGATCGCCTGCACGTCGCTTTGAGTTCGCAGCGGTGGCGACATTTTAAAATTCGTATCGTATCCCATCAGCTCGCGCTCATCGAAGGTAAAATGGTGCGGCGTAGCCTCGCAGGTGACGCGGATGCCCTCGCGCTTGGCCTGCTCAATGAGCTTGAGCGACCACGCCGAGCTTACGTGCGCGATGTGGATGTGCCCGCCCGTCTTTTTGGCAAGCAGCAGATCGCGCGCTATCATAATCTCCTCTTTTTCGCTCGCCATCCCCTTTAGACCGAGGATCGCGCTGACCTTACCCTCGTTCATCACGCCGCCGTGACAAAGTGAGCAATCCTCGCTGTGATTTATCACGAACGAGCCGAAGTGCGCGGAGTATTCGAGCGCCTGTCGCATCACGGAGCTGTCGGTCACGGGTAGCCCGTCGTCGCTGAAAGCCACGCAGCCGGCTTCCAGCATATCGCCCATCTCGACGATCTTTGCGCCCTTGCAATCCTGCGAGATCGCGCCTATGGGCAGCAGATCGATAAGCCCGCGCTGTTTGGCCTTAGCGATCATCGCGCGAGTGATGCTGGAGTTATCGTTTACGGGTCTAGTATTTGCCATCGGAAGGCAGGTCGTCACGCCGCCTGCGACCGCGGTTTCGCTGCCGCTGATGACGTCATCTTTGTATTCAAGCCCGGGATCTCTAAAATGCACGTGCATATCGATAAGACCCGGCATCACGAGCTTGCCCGCAGCGTCTATGACGCGGTCTGCGGCGGGACACTCGCGCGTGATCTTTGAAATTTTATCGCCCTCGATCAGGACGTTCGCCTCCTCGCTGCCGTCATGATTAACGATCGTGCCGTTTTTTATTAAAATTTTCATCGTGCGCTCCTGTTTAAATTTATCGTATGAAGTATCGCCA
>CAUSBF010000034.1:0-12917 GCA_963529595.1 uncultured Campylobacter sp. | reverse complement strand
TTATCTTCGGCGTAGTATTTTCTAAAAACCGCTATCTTTTGCTCGTCGGTTTTAGCATTTTTGATCTCTTTGTAGATGAGCGCGGATTTTGCGTGGCCGTCATCGCCGTGAACGGAGGTCATGACGATATCGACATTGTTATTTTTTAACGTTTCTTCGATCCTTGCCATCTCTTTGCGGCAGAATGGACACAAAGCGTCTGTTAGCATCAAAATCGTAGGTTTTTTTGGATCGTTTCCTAGCTTGATGATATTGTCTTTACTCTCCGCTTTGAAGACCTTACTTAGCTGTCCTGCGATGCGGTCTTGTTTGATCTGCTCCTTATAGACTACGCGTTTTTTAGGATCGATGATATCGGTAAAGATCAGATCGCCTTGAGTGAAGATGATCTCCTCTTGCGACATATTGCCTTGAGAAATCTTTAAAACGACTGCCTCGACGCCCTTTGGCTCGCTAAGTGGGATGCGCTCGGCGACCTTTATTTCGATGCCTTGAGGCGCGCCGCCGTAGATAGATAAAATTTCGCTGTCGCTTAGAGCCGCGTTTAGGCTCGCTGCGAGCGCAACTGAAGTTAAAATAGCTTTTTTCATTTTTTTCCTTTGCAAAAAATTCCGCGCATTGTAGTGCAAAATTTTAAATTTTTACTTTTTCAAATAGCGTTTATTGTCGATCGTCACGATATTTCCCATCTTGTCGAGGTATTCGAGGTAGCAGATGACGAATTTTCTGCTAAGCCCAAGCTCCTCTTTAGCGTTCGTGACGTTTACGAAGCCCTCTTTTTCGATGATCGCGTAGAGGCGCTTGATCGCTAGGGCTAAATTTTCGGCTTCGACGAAGAGATTGTGCGCGAGACGGACGACCTTTTTGGCGTAGGTCAGCTTCTTTAGCGCGTCATCGCCGCTACTGCGGTCGATCTCCAGCTCGTCATATACGTTATACGGCGCGAGAGGCGCGATGCCGCCCTTTTTGATGAGATCAAAAATTTTACTCTCCAAGCTCTGTTTGAGCGCGTCAAAATCCACACCCGATTTTACGTAAACTCCGCCCTTTTTGGAGACGATACCGCCCCGCTCAAGCTCGCTAAGCGCGCGTGCGGCGAGTTCTTCGCTAGCCCACGAGAGCTTTAGAGCGATCGAGGCAGGCGAAAAGATCGCGTAGTCGTTTTTTGAGACGATAAATTTTATGAGGCTTTTTACGTCCTCGATCGCGCTTAGATCGTAAACGCATAAATTTGCTTCGTCAAAATACGTCCCCTCTAAGCTGCGCGCGATCTTTACCGCTTCGTCGTACTCCATACCGAAGCGCTGATACGCCGAAAATAGTCCGAATCCATGCTTGTGAAAGCCGCTTAGAATTTTAAACGCTTCGGTGAAATTTCGCTTTAAAAGCGCGGTTAGAAGTACGGCTTTGCTCTGCTTTTTTAGCGGCTCGACTACGGCGTTTAACACGCGCCCGCCGCCGATTACGCGCGAGTTTGCCAGGCAGACGAAGGGCTCGCCGAATTTCAAAAACATCGTTTTGTCAAATTTAAAGCTCACGAGCTTCTCGCCGCTTTCAAGTTCTTTTAAAATGAGCGCTTTTGCCGCGCTTTGCTTGCTTCCGACGCAAAACAGCACGTCTTGGTTGTGTGAAATTTCGCCGCTAAAGGTGCAGTCGGCTTCATTAAAGCCGCGAAAAAAGCCTTTTTTAGTTAAAATTTGCCCCTTTTCAAGCTCGCTCGTTTTGGCGTCTAAGCTCAACGCGACGCGGTTTGGAGCCTGCGCTAGCGGCGTGTCCTCGTCGTGGATCTGCACGCTTTTGACGTTAAAAATTTTACCCAGATCGCAATTGTAAAGCTTCTCGCCCTTTGAAATCGCGCCGTTAATGAGGCTGCCCGTTACGATGGTACCGAGCCCCTTAAGCGAAAAGACGCGGTCGATGTAGTAGTGCACCACACCGCCTCCTTGGCGCTGCGCGGGCTTGATATTAAAGAGATAGTTTTTCAGCTCGGCGATGCTTGCGGGATCTTTTATGCTGATAAAAAAGGTATTTAAAATTTGCAAATCCTTAAATTTACTGATGTATTCCTTGCACTGCGCCGCGACCTCCGCCTTGCGCGCGTCGTCGGCTAGATCGCACTTGCTGATACACAAGATCACGCTTTTTACCCCAAGCAGCGATAAAATTTGAATATGCTCTTTGCTCTGCGGCATCAGCCCGTCGTCCGCGGCGACTACCAGCATCGCAGCGTCGAAGGCATACGCGCCGCTAATCATCGTCTTTACTAGATTTTCATGCCCGGGAACGTCGATGAAAGCGACGTTGGTATCCCCCGAGCGCAGATGCGAAAAGCTAAGATCGATCGTGATGCCGCGCTGCTTTTCGCTCGGCATTCGGTCCCCCTCAAAGCCGTTTAGCGCCTTGATTAACGCGGTTTTTCCGTGATCGATATGGCCTGCGGTGCCGATGATTACGCTATTCATAAATTTCTCCGATCTTTTTTATTAAATCTTGCAAGTCGCTTTTTAAAATCGATCTGAAATCGAGCAAAAATTTATCATCCTCGATCCGCCCGATTATACCCGCAGCGCGAAATTTAGCCTGTGTGCTCTGCGGATCTGCGCCGTCAAGTATCGCAAGCGCGACGCTAGGGTAGGAGGCGCCGGGCATCGTGCCGCCGCCTACGAAGGTGGTAGTAGGCACGATCTGCGATTTTACGCCGATGCGCGATCGCACTAGCTCCGCTCGCTCACGTAGCTCATCTAGGCCGAGATGGATCTGATCTATCGTCGTGATGAGGTGAAATTCTTTATTTATATATGCCTTGATCGTCTCGGCAAGCAGACTTAGCGTGATCTTATCCACGCGCAGCATTCGCAGTAGCTGGTTTTTGCGCAGGCGCGCGATAAGCTCGCGATCCCCTAGGATAATGCCGCACTGCACGGAGCCGAAGAGCTTGTCGCCGCTAAAGCTAAGCAGCCGCACCCCGCTTTTTAAAAGCTCAAAGATTGAGGGCTCGCTTTTGCCTAGCCCAAATCCCAGTTCGCTCGCGTAACCACTTCCAAGATCGTAGTAATCAATGATCTCGTTAAAGCTTTCCTCTTTTTTCATGCTAAATTTTGCGGGGTAAATTTTAGAAGCTTTATCGGAAATTTCGCCCGTGCCGTCTTCATAAAAACGCTCGCTATTTACGGACGGCTTGTCGCTTTTTAAATTTAAAGAATTTGCAGAAGCGGCAGCTAAGCTTAAACCATTCGGCGCAGAATTTAAAATTTCGCCGTCTGCGTCCGAAGAGCCGCCGCAAAGATCTGCTAAATTTTTAAAATTCGCCGCTCTAAGCGCTAAAAATTCTCTCTTTGCCTGCGAGGCGCGACGTGCGAGAGCCGCAACTTCCGCAGCGCTTACGCTAGAGCTGAAACCCGAAATTTTAAAATTTGAGCGGTGCACCTTCATCAAGATCGCCGTGTTTTCATTGATCGCTTCCTCGTAATCGTCCGGCTTGGTTTTGTTCGTAGTGCCGATTTCTACGAGCTTTGCGCCTGAGTTTGCCATCACTTCGCTTACCCGAAAGCTCCCGCCGATCTCGACTAGCTCGCCGCGGCTTACCACGACTTCGCGTCCGCGCGCGAAGGTATTTAGCACCAAAAATACCGCCGCAGCGTTGTTATTGACCACGAGCGCGTCCTGCGCGCCGAAGAGCTCGCTGCACAAAAGCGCTATGTAGTCGTATCTATTGCCGCGCGCACCCTCGGATAGGTCGTATTCTAAATTTGAATACGAGGTGATGATCTTTTGCGCGCGGGCTAAAATTTCGGCGCTGATGACGCTGCGGCCGAGGTTTGTGTGCAGCACGACGCCGGTTGCGTTAATGAGCGGCTTAAGGCATAAGGTTTGAAATTTTTCATAGCGCGATTTTATGCACGCGATGATCTCTTTTTCGCTTGCGAGCTCGCCTCCTTGCAGCGCCTTCCTGCGTGCTTCTTCGATGAGCTCTTGCGCGATTTTGATGATTTGCGGGCGGAGGCAGTTTTGAAACTCCTGCGCATTTGCGATTTTGTCGATTTTTGGTAGTTTGATTCGTTGCATTGCGACCCCGATGCCTTAAAATTTAGGCGATTTTATCATTTAAAGCTTTGATTTTGCTTTATCTATAAAATTATTAATTTAAATTCGATTTACTTTAAGTGCAGAATTTAAAAGTTGTTTAGAAAATAAGAGTAAAACCCGCCTAATTATCAATTTAGGATAGATTATGAAAGAACATGGATTTTACGCCGCGGGGCTAAAGGATGTCGTCTTAAGCGATGATATCGAAATTTGCGGCGATGAAGAGGAGGCGAAAAATGAGGAATTTATCGTCGCTAATTCGCCGAAACTAAAAGCGCAAATTTATGCGCCCGAGATAAATTTTTATATAGAAAATTCCGCGGATGAGCCGCTGCAAATCGCTAAAAACGTAGATATTTTGTATCGCGCCAAAGATATCGCCTTCGACGGCGCGCTAGATAGCGACTATCAAAAGTCCGTCGGCAAAAACGTGATTCTCGCCTGTGACGAGCCTCGAGGGGAGCTTGTGAGGCTACTTAGGCGGCATGGATTTAAGGTGATCGCGTTAAGCAGGGCCGAGATTAAGTTCGTCTACGGCGAGATTGGCGATCTTGCGGTTACGATTTTAAGCGAGCGGGATGAGGTTGAGACTGAGGCGGATTTTTTCTTGATTAGCGGCGCGACGCCCTATCAGCTACGACAAAGCGGCTGCTACGAGATCTCGGAGCTAAAAGACGATGAAATTTTAGAGATTTTAAATTCCAAAAGCCCGGTTTATCATTATAAGAATTCCACGATCTTTGATCCTGCGATCTGCCAGTATCAAGGTAGGCGAAATGAGCTGCGAGCGCCATGCGCGGAGATTTGCCCTACAGTGGCGATTTTGAAAAACGACGAAAAGCGCGAGTTAGTATTTTCGCATATCGACTGCATCGGTTGCGGCGCGTGCGTGAGCGTCTGCCCTAGCGGCGCGCTGAAATTTGCCAAGCTGCCCCAAAGCGTATTTGGCGAGATCGCAAAGCTCTATGCAGGCAAAATTCCGCTTCTCATCGCAGAGAGCGAAATCGAGTCCACACCCGCAGTGCAGCTTCCGTGCGGCGTGCTACCGTTTGGAATTTTTGGAAGCAGGCAAATAGATGAGGTAAATTTGCTAAGCGCGATGCAAGAAAGCGGCTCGAGTGTGATCGTTTACGGCGCAGACGTGGGCGAGGGCACGCGCGAAGCGGTGGAGCTTATCAATGGAATTTCGCGCGCGATCTATGGCAAGGACGCGGTATTTTTAGCGCGAAATTTAACCGAGCTGCGAGAAGCGCTAAAGCAGGCGCAAAGCTCTCAGCCCTGGGCGTTTAGCCTAAACGAGCAGGTTCTTAGCAAGAAAGAAATTTTTTCCAAACGCGTAAGCGCAATGGTCGGCGATGGTAGCTTCGGCGCCGTAAAAAGCGGAGAGTTGCTAAAATTTGGCAAAGTAAACATAAACGAAGCAAGCTGCACGCTCTGCCTTAGCTGCGTGGGCGCCTGTAATACCGGCGCGCTGTATGCCGACAACAGCGACAATTCGATTAAGCTCAACGCTTCGCTTTGCACGACGTGCAACTACTGCGTGCTAAGCTGCGCCGAAAAGGATACGATCGAGCTTGAGCCTTGCGGCGTGGAGCTTGAGCCGGGATTTTTTAATTACAAAATGCTAGCCAAAGACGAGCTTTTTAAGTGTATCGAGTGCGGTAAGGAATTTGCGACGAGCAAAGCCGTGATGAAGATCGCGGATATGATGGGCGCACATTTTGCAAACGAGCCTGAAAAGATGAAGACGCTTTTTTGCTGCGGCGATTGCAAGGCGAAAATAATGATAAAAAAGCAGATAGAAGATGCTAGAAAAGGGGCAATGTAATGGATGCGAATCTACTTCAAGCAAGAAGCTACTACTACGAATTTTTTGCAATTCCGTTTTTTTTCTATGAAACGGATGCGAAATTTAAGCGCTGGAAGGAGCAGCTGGAGTTTTTACGCAGCTCGCCCATTGTGCCTAGCGATGAGGCGGAATTTCAAAATTTGGCGAAATTCGATTTTGCAGCGTTTAAAAGCGAGCAAAATTCCGTGCTTTTTGATTTTTCATACGCCAACGTGCCGATGAGTGCGAGCTTCTACGACGAGGGACGCGACGATGGACGTATGCGTGTCGCGGTAATCGACGTGCTAAAAAAGAGTAAATTTCGCCGCAATATGGAGCTTTGCAAAGAGTGCGAGGACTATGTAGGATTTATTTTTTACCTGCATTCGACTCTGCTGCGCGACGCGGCTGCAAAACACAGCGCAGTTTTAAACGGACAAAATTCCGTGGCAAACGAGCAAAATTTTACGAATAGCGCGAGCTTGACGGCGCGAGACGGAAAAAATTCTGTAGATTCGCGGGACAGTAAAAATTTTACAGGCCCGCAGAATGGTAAAAATGCTGCGAACTCGCAATACGCTAAAAATTTCGTCGGCGCGCAAGACGGCGAAGCGCTGGCGTTAGAGCTTTTTACGAATGTCACCAACAGCTTTGTGGATGAGTTTAGCGAGCTTTTGTGCGGGCATGTGCGGGCGGATTTTTTCAAATCATTAGGCGCACTAATGAGAAGCTTTTTTGCGCTTGAGCGCTCGCTTTTAGCGCTTGCCGCTCCGCAAAAGAAAGATCGCAGCGTCGTTAAAGAAGCGATCAAAAAAGGCGGCTATCAAAATAAATTTACCAATCCGGAAGATATTTTTGATCTGGATTGATAAATAAAATTTTTAACGGAAATCTTAACGCGAAAGCAGAATTTCGGTTAAATTTTAAACTCGCAAGCTTGATTTTTGCGAGTAGTTTTTTAGTTAGAACTTTATATTTTGAATTTTAAATAAAATTTAAAAAGTAACTTAAAATTTAATTTCCATCTCACTGCCTTTTCGTTATAATTCATTAGACTTAAATCCTGTAACAGGCGTTACTACAATAAAAGATTTAAAGCGATTTCTTCACAAAGGAAAATCATGGAGAACAAACGCAGAGATTTTCTTAAAAAATCTCTAAAAATCGGCGCGGTAGGCGCCGTGGGCATTGCCGCATCTCAGGCTCTAGCAAAAAATGAGCAGGACTATGGCGATACCGTTCGTGGCAAATCGCCGAAAAAAGAGGTGCTTTACTGGGAGAGTGAAGCGTGGAAAAAATACTATAAAGTAGCTTACTAGGAGAATTTTCATGAGTGAGAATGCGATCGGAAGGAGATCGTTTTTGAAACTCGCCGCTTTAGGAGCGAGCAGCGTAGCTGCATTTGGCGAAAATAATACGCTAAGAGCCGCTACTGAGCAAGAGATCAAAAACCCATTTCCAGGTTCCGTTATGAAGCGAACGATATGTTCGATCTGTTCCGTAGGCTGCGGTATCGAGGCTCAAGTGGATGAGAGCACCAATACCTGGATTCGCCAAGATATGGCAGTAGATCACCCGATCTCGCAGGGCAGTCACTGCTGTAAGGGAATCGATCAGATCGATCTAACCAAATCTAAAATGCGTCTTAAATATCCGCTCAAAAAGGTTGGTGGCAAGTGGGAGCGCATAAGTTGGGAGCAAGCCGTTAACGAAATCGGCGATAAAATGCTTCAAGTCCGCAAAGAGGACGGCCCAGATAGTGTGGTATTTCTGGGTTCGGCTAAATTTTGTAACGAGCAGGCATATTATTTTAGAAAATTTGCAGCCTTCTGGGGTACGAACAGCAACGACCACGTAGCCAGAATTTGACATAGCGCAACAGTCGCCGGTGTGGCGAATACTTGGGGTTATGGAGCTATGACAAATCACGTAGGTGATATGGCGAAAAATTCTAAAATGATCCTTTTCATAGGTGCGAATTCCGCGGTTGCAAATCCAGTGGGAGCTATGAAGCACGCTCTTCAGGCTCGCGATAGAAACGGCGCGAAAATCGTTGTAGTTGATCCAAATTTTACTAGAACTGCGGCTAAGGCCGATATGTATATTAGAATTCGTCCGGGAACCGATATAGCGTTTGTGTACGGAATGCTGCATCTAATCTTTAAAAACGGCTGGGAAGATAAGGAGCTAATAAAAACCAGAACCTACGCTGTAGAGGAGATTAGAGCCGAAGCTGAGAAGTGGGATCCTAAAGAGGTAGCCAATGTCACCGGCTGCAAAGAAGAGGAGCTGATAGAATTTACGAGGATGTTCGCTACCACAAAGCCCGCTACTTTATGCTGGGCTCTAGGCATTACACAGCACTCGATCGGAAGTTCAAATACTAGAATTTTGGCTCTTTTGCAGCTCATACTAGGCAATATGGGCAAGCCAGGCGGTGGCTGCAACATCCTTAGGGGTCACGATAATGTTCAAGGCGCTACCGATATGTGCAATCTCTCCGATAGCTTGCCTGCGTATTACGGGCTAGCCGATAACGCTTGGAAGCACTTCTGCAAGGGCTGGGGCGTAGATTACGAGCAGTTTATTAAAAGATTTGCCGTCTCTACTAAGCAGCCGCACGAAAAGCAGGGTGAAAAAGTGCCTGGCACGAATTTTACCGAGTATTTTCACTACGATCCGAGCATCGAGCAAGATATGATAAATTGGCGCAACGAAAAGGGCTTTTCGCTATCTAAATGGTGGCAGGGCGTTTTGAAAAATGAGCCCGTTTTAAGTAGTGGTAACGTCCGCGTCCTTTGGGTGCAAGGCACAGGAATTACTTCTATGGCGCACGTTCGCGAGACTCAAGAAGCGTTAGGCAAGATCGATATGCTGGTAGTCGCCGAGCCATTCTTAAACGAAGTAGCGATTCTAAACGATAGACCGGATGGAATTTATGTTTTGCCGGTAGCTACGCAGTTTGAAAGCGAAGGTCATCTAAGCGCTACAAACCGCAGCGGCCAGTGGAGAACTCAGATCGTTAAGCCGCTATTTGAGAGCAAAGAGGATCAAGAAGTAATGTTTTTATTCGCGAAAAAATTCGGCTTTTACGACGAATACGTTCGCGGCATGAAGATGGGCATCGTTGATGGCGAGCTTAAGCAGGTTAAAGACGATTTTGTTTGGCCGGACGATGCTACTGATGAGATCGCACGCAATACTCAAAGTATTGGAAATAACGGACGCACCGCAGCTAGATTTCGCAGACAGCAGAAAAACTGGCATCTATTTGATCCCGATACCCTGCGCGGCATAGGTGGCGAGGTCGAGGGCGAATACTACGGGCTTCCATGGCCTTGCTGGGATACGCAACACCCGGGCACGCCGATCCTTTACGACGTAACTAAGCCTTATGCCGACGGCGGTATGGGATTTAGAAACCGCTTTGGCTTAGAGCACGACGGCGTTTCGCAGCTAGCCGACGAGAGCATTACTCTTCCGGGATCAAAAATTCAAGGCGGTCATGCAGAGATTACTAAGGCAAATATTGAGCAAGTCTTAGGTATCACGCTAAGCGAGGATGAAAAAACCAAGATGGGGTCTACGTGGAGCACAGATTATAGCGGCATTATCGCTAAGAAATGTCGCGAGTTTGGAATTTGCCCTTGCGGAAACGCAAGAGCAAGAGCGAAGGTTTGGCAGTTTGCGGATCAAATTCCAAAGCATCGCGAACCGATCCACTCGCCTAGATGGGATTTGGTGGAGAAATATCCAACCTTTGCGGATCAAAAGCGAAATTTCCGCGTATTTACTAGATTTATCTCCGAGCAGAAAAAGCAGGATTGGAGCAAGGACTTCCCTACTATCGTAAGCTCGCTAAGGCTTGTAAATTTAAGCGGTGCGGGCATGATCGAGCGCACGAGTAAGTATCTTTCGGCGATTACGCCCGAGATGTTTGCGCACGTAAATCCTAAGCTTGCCGCTGACAAAGGTATCAAAGATGGCGAGATGATGTGGATTCATTCACCGCAAGGCACGAAGATCAAAGTCAAGTGCATCTATTCGCACGCCGTAACGCCTGATCGTATTGTTATGCCGTATAACTTCGCGGGAATTTTCCAGGGTGAGGATCTAAGCGAGCGCTATCCTGAGGGCACTAAGCCATATATCAGAGGCGAGAGCTCAAATACGATTACCAACTACGGCTTTGACATAAATACGCAAATTTCGGAATTCAACGCCGGTCTTTGCAGACTAGAAAAAGCATAAGGAGATAAAATGCCGGCAAGATTAAAATTTTACGTCGATGTCGAGCGTTGCATCGCTTGCTATGGTTGCCAGGTAGCCTGCAGCTCGGCGCACGAGGTTCCCGTGCAGATCAATAGGCGCAAGGTTATCACTTTAAACGAGGGCATAGAGGGGCAGGAGGTTTCAAGCTCTATCGCTTGTCAGCACTGCACCGATGCGCCTTGCGCGCAGGTTTGCCCGGTTCAATGCTTCTATATCAGAACCGACGGCGTCGTTTTACACGACAAAGATAAATGTATCGGCTGCGGATACTGCCTCTATGCGTGTCCGTTCGGCGCTCCGCAATTCCCTAGAGATGGAGCTTTCGGTATTAAAGGTGCGATGGATAAGTGTACTATGTGCGCGGGTGGACCGGAGCCTACGTTTTCGCACGAAGAGCTACATAAATACGGCCAAAACCGCATCGCAGAGGGCAAGGTCCCGATGTGTGCGGCGATCTGCTGCACGAACGCTCTAATCGTGGGCGACGCGAGCAGGGTTTCGGAGGTTTATCGCAAGCGCGTGCTTACGCGCGGCGTGAGCCTATAAGATTGTGGAATTTTAACGCTCCGGTTTAAAATTCCGCCTCTTTTCGCAGAAATTTCAACCGAGCGACGGCTTTAAATTTAGCGGTCGCTCGGCGCAAAATTTTATTTAAAAATTCCACTCTTGCCCATTCGCCGTTAGATTATTTCAAAAAATCGCCTCTTGCTGACATTAAAATTTTAAATTTATGCTACAATCACTCAAATTTAGGATTTGAAATCTTAAGCGAAAGGATCTGTCTTGAAAAATAAAATTTCACTTTTTTTGCTCATTTCGGCGTTTTTGATTTTTACAGGTTGCTCTAAAAATGTGCCCGTAAATAGCGGTATCGTGCGCACTTCCGAGCCGCTTCACATTATGGAATTTCCGCAGGATAAACTCATAAGCGTAAATTTTACTAATACCTCGACGACGGATTCAAATTTAACCCAGGTAGTGATTCAGCATCTGCGTGCGGACGGATTTAAGGTCGTAAATAAAAGCGTGGCGAACGTTCAAATCGGCGGCAATCTCAACTATTTCCGCAAGGCGGATTTTTCGCGCAGATCGTGGGATAATCCGAGATTTAGCTTCGGTATGGGCTTTGGCAGGTATTATAGATATACGGGCGTAGGCGTGGGCTGGGGGATGCCGTTTGGTTATGATCCTTGGGACGACGACGATTATTACAGAGACTACTTCTACGACTCGCAGATTAGCCTCTACATAAGCGTTAAAAACAAGGGTGCGTGGAAGGATTACGTAACGAACCTCAACTACCAAAGCATCAAAAATCCGGGCTCTAAAGACTCGGTAATGGATGCGCTAAATTTTAAAATTTACGAGTATATAAGACAGATGATTAAGCAGGGAAGATGATAGTAAAAGAGAATAAAAAGCCCGTAGCGATGACGCTGGCGGGATCGACGATTTTGGCGATCACTAGCGGATATTGCTACCACGCGGGCTTTGGCGGCGCGGCGCTTTTCGCTTCCGTAGTGGCGGCATTTTGCGCGTTTTTTTGCGCGCTCAGACTCGGCGCGAAAAATTATTTGCAGATCGGCGAGGATGCTTTTACGATCGTGCGCGGCGCAAATTCCGAGAGCTTCGAATACAAAGATATCGCAAATTTAGGCACAAAAACCTTTGCCGCGGGCAGAAACAAAACGGAGCTTTTAAATTTTGTATTCAAAAAAACGCCGCAGGCGCAGGACCGCTTTAATTTTTTGCGATTTTACAGCGATACGGAGGCCACGCTACCGGGCTCGTTTGAAGTCTCGATCTACGAGCTGAGCAAAATTTTGCGCGAGAAAGCGGGTCTTTCGCAAAGCTCCGAGGAAGAGCAAGCCGCTCCAAAGACTCGCAAAAGCACTAAGGGCTCTAAAAAAAGCGCGAGTAGCGCTAAAAATTTTGAAGCTAAAAACCTCCGCGATGAGAATTCCGCTTCGCAAAATTCCAGCGGCGCACAAAATTTAGATGAAAATTTAGGCGCGCAGAATTCCTGCGCCGCGCAGGATTTCGCCGCGCAAAATTCTAGCGGTGCTGCTAATTCAAACAGCGCGCAGAATTTAGAGGGCGCTTCAAATTTAAACGAACAAAGCCCCGCCGCGCCGAATAATGCCGCTTCCTCAAATAGCGCCGTCGCAGGCGAAAATTTCATAGGCGCCGAGAATTCCGCGCCTAAAATTCTCGCGGGCGATAATGAGCCTGACGCTGCGCCCGAAAGTGCGGCGGTAGACGGCTCTGATACTACCGATACGGCGATGCAAAGCTCCGCCTGCGAAAGTAAAAATAAGTAGAGGCGCGGCTTTGAACTCCTTACCGATCGGAATTTTCTTGCAAGGAGCCGCGCTGATGCTCTCGCTAATCGTCGCGATCGGCGCGCAGAATATCTTCGTCATCTCCCAAGGTCTTGCGAAAAACCACGTCGCGGCTGTTTGTACGGTCTGCGCGCTAAGCGATGCCGTATTTACGGCCGTAGGGATATTTTTAATCGGCGGCGCTCTTAAGCAGGGCTCGCTTTTTACCCAAATTTTAGGCATAGGCGGGATCATATTTCTGCTCTGCTATGCGCTAAGCTCGTTTTTTAGCGCCTATAAGGGCTCGCATTTTGCCATGATTCAAAACTCGGCAAATAGTCCGCTGGCGCCCGTCGTAGCCAAAGCCCGTGCGGTGACGCTTCTAAATCCGCACGTGTATTTAGATACCG
>CAUSBF010000033.1:0-12946 GCA_963529595.1 uncultured Campylobacter sp. | reverse complement strand
CTATATTATGACATCGGCGGTTTTATCAGCACGATGATTCCTAACGATGAGCGCGAGCTAAACGGAAATTTCGCGCTTTACTATGCGATATCTATGGAAGGTGGCAAAATGACCGAAGCGGAGGATTTCGCCGCAGAGGATAAATGCTTCATCACCGTTAGGACGCTAATTCCTGGATCGGATCCTACATTCCCGTCAGTTACTCCTTTAGTGCCTGCTTGCGTATGGTACGAAAGAGAAGCTTTCGATATGTTCGGCTTAATCGCCGAAGGCTTGCCTGATAAACGCCGTTTGGTGTTAAGCGATGATTGGCCGGATGGACTTCATCCGCTTCGCAAAGACGCAATGGACTATCGCTATAGGCCTGATCCTGTAGATCATAAAGACGAGCCTAATGCAGAGTTTTTATTTCCTAGCGGCGACGGCGTAGTAGATGTTCCGCTTGGACCTCTTCACGTAACTAGTGACGAGCCGGGACACTTCAGATTATTTTGCGACGGCGATGAGATTATCGATGCAGACTACCGCTTATTTTATCAACACCGCGGTATGGAGAAGCTAGCTGAAAACCGAATGAATTACGATCAGATGGGCTATTTAGCAGAGCGCGTCTGCGGAATTTGCGGCTACGCTCACGCGATTGCGTGTATTGAAGCAGCAGAGAAAGCTATCAAGCTTGAAATTCCACTTCGTGCGCAAGCCATCCGCGTCATCTGCCTTGAGATCGAGCGTCTTCACAGCCATCTTTTAAATATCGGTCTAGCCTGCGAGGTAACAGGTAACTACAACGCCTTTATGCATATCTTTAGGGTGCGCGAATACTCTATGGAGTTAGCTCAGCTCGTAACCGGCGGCCGCAAGACTTACGGCAATGTAATTATGGGCGGACTTCGCCGTGATATGACCGATAATGAAATTCGCAAGAGCATCGAGATCATCAACAAGCTCGACGTTCAAATTTCTGAAATTTGGGACGCCGTTATGGAGGATAAACGCCAAATCGGTCGCTGGAAGGGCGTGGGCGTATTAGATCGCAAAGTGGCGCGTGATTTTAGCCCGGTAGGTCCAAATATGAGAGCTTCCGGTTTTAAACGCGACAACCGCTACGATCACCCTTATGATTTCTTCAATAAGATAGAATTCGAAGTAGCCGTAGAGCACGGTGGCGATGTATTTAGCCGCGAAGTCGTAAGATATAAAGAGCTTAAACAATCGATCCACATTATCAGGCAGTGCTTGCATCAAATGCCGCAAACTCCGATAATGATCGATCCACAGACTATGATCAGACCGGAAAACTACGCTTTAGGTCACGACGAAGCACCGCGCGGCGAAAATGTCCACTGGATCATGCAAGGAAACGCTCAGAAGGTTTACCGCTGGAGATGTCGCGCCGCTACGTATAACAACTGGCCGAGCTTGCGATTTCAATTCCGCGGAAATAACATCTCCGATGCGGCGCTAATCGTATGCTCGATGGATCCGTGCTACTCATGCACCGAGCGCGTAACTTTAGTCGATATTAATAGCGGAAAGAGTAAAATTCTAACCGAAAAAGACCTTAAGAAATTTTGCCAAGACGGCAAGGTTAGCAAAAAGGATTTAAGATGATGAAATTATTCGACATTACCGAAAAATATGGTAAGGCGACCTATGCTTATCCGTTTGAGCCATACATCGTGCCCGAGAATTTTCGCGGGCAGCCTGAATACACCTATGAGCTTTGCATAGGCTGTGCCGCGTGCGGTATCGCCTGCCCATCTAATGCAATCGAGCTTAAGATGAACGAAGCTCAAACCAAACTTATTTGGGAATTTGACTGCGGGCGCTGCATATTTTGCGGGCGCTGCGACGAAGTATGCCCTACGGGAGCGGTAAGGCTAGGCAATAGCTTTGAGCTAGCGGTAAAATTTGATAAAAGCGCGCTTATCCAACACGGCGAGCTTGAGATGGAGAAATGCAGCTGCTGCGGCAAGCCGATGACCCCAAAAAGGCTCATCAATTACACGCTAGAAAAGCTAAGTACTGCAAATTTGCTCCCAGGCAGATTAGAAGAAGCTAAAAAATATCTCTATATCTGTCCTGAATGCAAAAAAGCTCAAGCGGTCGAAAGAGTGACCAAAGGTATAGAGGAGCCAATAACAGGAGTTTGTATCACGTCCCCGAAAATATTAAAAACGCAAACGATCTAACCGCAAAATTGGAGCTTTTGAAAAATATCAAACGAAGCTTCAGCGTTTATCGTATCGACTGCGGAAGTTGCAACGGCTGTGAAATTGAAATTTTTGCTTCTATCACGCCGATGTGGGATCCGGAGCGCTTCGGATTTAAACTCGTAGCTAACCCTCGCCACGCAGATATCTTAGTCTGCACCGGCCCGGTTACTCGTCAGATGTATTATCCGCTGCTTCGCGCTTACGAGGCCGCGCCCGATCCAAAGATCGTAGTAGCTCTTGGAGCCTGCGGAAGCACTGGTGGAATTTTTCACGACGCATATAGCGTATGGAGCGGTATCGATAAGATTGTACCGGTAGATGTTTATATCCCAGGCTGCCCTCCGCATCCTGCTAGCATCATCTATGGTCTTGGCATGGCGCTTGGCATCATCGATCAAAAGCTTCAAAAGAAGAGCTACGAGCAAGATAGCACTCTTCCGCCACCGGTTAAGAGTTCAGTTATCGGCAATATTTTATTCGAGCGCGATCTACAAGCTGAAGCTAAGAGGCTGATGAGCTATATTTTCGGAAGGGTTTTATTTGCAAAATATATGGATGCGATCAAAACCTCATCTGACGTTCACGATCCAAAAGCTTCTCGCGAGGCTCTACTTAACGCTATCCATACCGAAGAGGATCCTAGATACGCGGAGTGCATGGCACTATTGCACAACGATGTGTATCTAAAATACGCCCGCGCTACGGAGGAATTTCAAATAGATCCGCAAAAAGAGGTCTGGAGTAAACGATGATTGAGGTTTTTAAGCTTACAAAGCGGCATATGGACGAAAACGAAAATTTACCTAAAGAGCTAAAGGATATCAAGGTTTTTTCCACCTGCGTCGGTCATGGCGTAGGTACGATAGATTTTAGCGAAAAGGTACTTGAGATAAACGATGAAGAATTTAAACGCATCATCGAAAACTCGGGCGACTACGTTAAATTTAAGATCGGTAACCTAAGCAAGTATTTCGAGATTGAAATTTTTGCCGAGCACGCAGCTAAGCTAATCCCTCAGCTTTGCGAATGTGAGCTTAAAGATCTGCTAAAAAATATGCGCGAAGGATACTTCGTGCTAAGGAAGGATTTTTGATGCGAAAGGCGTTGCTTTGTATCGGCAATCCCCTTCGCGGCGACGACGACGTAGGCAATGAAACAGGGCGAATAGTCGAGGCGAACTTAAAAGACTGGCGCGTTTTTTATGGGCAGGATGTGCCCGAAAACGAATTTGCTGCCCTTAGGGAATTCGCCCCTGAAATTCTAATCGTAGTAGATGCGATGAGCGGCTTTGATGAGGATAAGATAGAATTTTTCGACCTCAGCAACGATCGCGACTATATCTACTCGACGCATAACCTGCCTACGCCGGTGCTTCTAAGCTATCTGCGCAAAATTTGCCCAAAGACGTTGTTTTTGGGCATTAGCGTGTTGCTCGATAACGTCCTTAATTTTAAAGAAGGACTGAGCGAGAGCGCAAAAAAAAGTGCGCAAAAAGCTTATGAGCGTATCTTAGAAATTGATTCAAATTTAAATGAGGAGGAGTAAATGTTAAATCCTGCAGAAACCGCGCAAGCGGTGTCTAGTTCGATGCAACACAAGGCGCATACCCCGCTAATTAGCATAATTTTTCTAGCTATAATGGCGGGCGCTGCAATCGCTATGGGCGATATTTTCTGGGCTCACTCGACCGTCGGAATGGCTGAAAAGCAATCTATTGGCTTATCGAATTTCATCGGCGGTATTACCTTTAGCTGCGGTCTGATGATGGTGGTTTTTTACGGTGGGCATCTATTTACCAGCTCGGTTTTAACGGGCGTACCTGCTGCCGACGGCAAATTACCGCTAGGTAAAACAATCGGCTATTGGGCTATCGTTTGGTGCTTTAACTTCGTAGGCGGTGCGTTAATCGCGTATATGTATTATTACTCAGGACTTCCGCTTAAATATGACGGCTACATCTTGCAGCACTTCATTCCTGCAGCAGCAGGCAAAATAAACGCGCCTTTTCATGAGCTATTCATCCGCGGAATTTTTTGTAACGTGTTTGTATGTATGTCTATCTGGACTGCGACCAGCGAGAGTAATCTATCAGGTAAATTCTTTGCAATTATGTGGATGATCGGCGCATTCGTAGCTTGCTCGATGGAACACTGCGTGGCAAATATGTTTATCCTAACCGAAGGTATCATCGCTAAAGGCCACTACCTTGCGGCTGCTGGTGGCGATGTAAATGCTCTTGCAAACTCGCTTCACGGTGTAACGGCAGCTCAAATAGATTCAATAAACTGGGGAAATTTCATCGTTAAAAATATGATCCCAGTTACGCTAGGTAACATCTGCGGCGGTCTATTTTTCGTAGGCTTGGTCGGATTTATGGTAAATAAATACGATATGAAAAAGAAAGACTAATCTATCGCGCTTCAGCACGATATAAACAAAATATGGCGCGGCACTTTGCCGCGCATTTTTAGTTTCTTAAATTTTGATGCGTAAAATTTCGCTCGATCCAAAATTTTAAATTCCATTGCAACACATAAAATTCCAGCTTGATTCAAAATTTTAAATTCCATAGCCTGCCACTAAATTTAAAATTCCAAAGCTTTGCGTTTTAGGATAGCGGATAAAATCAAAAAGCGAATTGTGCGTTAAAATTTTAAGCAAATTCAAAACAGAATTTTAAACGAGACCACAAACCCAAATTTTATATAAGTTAAAATTTTAGACGAAATCCTAAGCGAAATTCGGGATGAAATTCCAAAACCAAGCTCTTGATAAAAATTTTACGCTGTAAATCTAAGTAAAATTCTGCGCCGTAACTTTAGACAAAATTTCGCGCTTAAGCAGTAAGCGTAAGCCGCATAAATGCTTTAAAAACTCTAGCCCGAGCCTAAACACAGTAGCTAAGCAATCTGTCGTAGTCTAGGATCAAAAACTCGTGCTGGCTGATTTTTTGAATTACGTTATCTTTTACAAGCTCGTTAAACGCGGTACTCGCGCTTTGGCGCTTGAGCCCCACGAAGGATGAAAGCACCTTTAGCGAAAAGGGCAAAAAGACGTATTTGTAGCCATTTTGATGAAAATTCTGCTCGTTTGCAAGCTCGATCAAAAAGCTCGCGATGCGCCCTTTTGCATTTTCAAAAAGTATAGAGCGTGTGATTTTGCGCTGCAGCAGAATTATCTCTGTTAAAATTTTTATATACGCCTCGCAAAAGCTGCGATTTGCCAAGATCTCTCCGAGTCCGCTCGCATCGATCGTGTAAATCTCGCTGTCCTCTAAAAACTCAAGCGCGCAAATTTCATTAAGAATGGTAATATTGTCCTTATTTAGGTAGTTGATGATGAATTCTTCGCCGTCTTCAAAAAATGAAAGCTTCGCCTGTCCACTTTTAAAAATAAAAACTTTAGGCGCCTCGCTATAAAAAACATAGCCTTTTTTGATGACTTGGTGCTCGAACATTGCAAGCTCCTCGTCGCTAAGCGTGGCGATGGCCTCGGTTTGCAGTAGTCCTAGCCGCGATTTTTCCATATAACCTCCAAAAGCTAAGAATTATACAATGAAATATTTAGACAAAGATAAAGCTGCGCGGATTAAATTTACCATCCGCACTATGGCTGCGCATCTAGGTCGCCTAAGCTAATAAATTTTATAGCTTTTAAAATTCTAAATTTTACCCGCGCTTTGCATCGCGTAAAATTTCAAAAATTTATTGAAGCTTTACGCGGCAATATTATAGTCAAAACCCGCGGCGCGAATTTAAAATTCTGTCTCTAAATAAAAATTCATATCATTTCATTGAAATTTTATTTAGCAAGGATATAATAATGCATATTAAAAATAAGCGGTATTTTGCTCGCGATGACACCGCAAGAAAGGCACTTCATGCAAAAGCCAAATTTTAAAGATAGCGTTTCCGAGACGCTACTAATCAACGTCTATATGCGCCACTTGGATTTCAAAGACGCGGATCCGATCCTAAACGATCCCTTTTCAAGCACCGTCGTAGAGCAGATCGATTATGATTTCGCAAAATTCGACGACGCGCGCCTTAGCAAGACGGGTACGGTGATCCGCGCGAAATTTTTTGACGACGAGACGCTGCGGCTAGCTAAAGAATTTGATCGCCCTATCATCGTGCAGCTTGGCGCAGGACTCGACACCCGCCCACTTAGACTGCAAAAAGCGCTACCAAACGCCCTATTTTACGATCTCGATCTGCCAGACGTCATAGCCATACGCGACGAGCTGTTGCCCAAAGCAAAGAATAACTTCAGCCTGCCCTGCTCGATGCTAGATCCATCGTGGATGGACGAGCTGGTCGCAAAGCACGGCAGCGCGGGCTACATCTTCATCTTAGAGGGCGTGAGTATGTATTTTGAAAAGGAGGAATTTAAAGAATTTTTTATCGCGCTTGCGCAAAAATTCCGCGGCTACGTGCTGAGCGACTTTATGAGCGAGTTTTCGGTTAGGAAATTCGACTCTAGGCGCCATGACGCGATGAAACACATGCAAAACGCACCCTTTAAAATGGGTATCGGCGGCGGCGCAGAGGTGCAGGACTGGGATAGCGCGCATATCAGATTCGTCAGGGAGGCCGCAATGCTAAAAATGTATAAAAGCCACTGGAGCCTCAAAGGGCGCCTATTTAGCCTGATTCCCGCCTTTTGTAACGCTTGCAAGATGTTCGTTTTCAAAATCGGCGGTGATGAATAGGCTTAAAAATTTCAGTTGATTGCTTTTCAAATTTCGACAGCTAAGGCGCGAATTCTAAGCTGCTTATCTGGCAAGCTGGCATGCAGAGCAAACAGCACATACCGCTTTGCTTAATGCTTGAGTAAAATTATAAAAACGCTTTAAAATTTCGCTTAAATTTCCCTCGATTTATAGGAATTTAAGAGTTTTTAAAATATATTTTCGCATCTTAAATTCACGGAAAAGATCATGCAAAATTTTCTCGACAAACTCACCGCCACAATTGACGCGATCAACTCCTTTTTGTGGGGTCCGTACTTTCTAATCGCCCTACTTTGCGGCACCGGCGCGTATTTTACGGCGCGCTTGCATTTAGTGCAAATTTTTAAATTTAGAATGGGTGCGCGCAAGCTTTTCGGCAACTTCTCCCTGCACGGCGAGGCTGCGGGCAAAAGCGGCATGAGCTCGTTCCAAGCCGTCGCCACGGCGATCGCGGCGCAGGTCGGCACGGGCAACCTGGTAGGTGCCAGCACCGCGTTAGTAATGGGCGGACCGGGCGCGATATTTTGGATGTGGTGCGCGGCGTTTTTAGGCATGGCGACGAATTTCGCAGAGATCTGCCTGGCTCAAATTTACCGCACCAAGGACGACAGCGGACATATGATCGGAGGGCCCGCGTTTTACATCAGTCGCGGACTTAAAAGCCCCCTTGCCAAGCCTTTAGCGGCATTTTTTGCGCTAGCCATCATCTTTGCTTTGGGTTTCATGGGCAATATGGTGCAGGCAAACTCCATCTCCGACGGCTTTAGCAGCGCATTCGGAATCCCGAAGTGGGTGAGCGGCGCAACCTTAGCACTCATCTGCTGCGTCATATTTTTTGGCGGCGTCAAAGCGATCGCACGCGTAGCCGAAAAGGTCGTGCCACTAATGGCGATCTGCTATGTGCTCGTCGGTCTCGTCATCATCGGCTCAAATTTCGATAAAATTCCATCCGTCATCGCGCTGATATTCAAAGCTGCATTCGATCCATCCGCTGCCTGGGGCGGCGCTACTGGCGCTACGATCGCCACTGCGATGAGATACGGCATCGCGCGCGGGCTCTTTTCAAACGAAGCGGGTATGGGCTCGACGCCGCACGCACATGCCGCGGCGAACGTCAAACACCCCGTAGATCAAGCCGTGCTCGGCATAATGGGCGTTTTCGTCGATACATTCATCGTGCTTAACATCACCGTTTTCGTCGTGCTTAGCACCGACGTAGTCACCTTCGAAAACGGCAAGGCGGTATTTTCGGGCATCTCGCTGGTGCAGGAAGCCTTCGGGTCGCAAATTTTAGGTCGTAGCGGCGGCTACGGCTTCGTGGCGATCTGCCTGTTTTTCTTCGCATTTACCACGATTTTGGGCTGGTATTACTTCGCCGAGATCAACGTGCGATACCTACTGGGTGCGAAATTCGTCAAGCTCTTGCAAATTTTGGTCGTCGCATTCGTATTCATAGGAAGTGTGCAAAAGATCGACCTAGTCTGGGGGCTAGCCGATATGTTTAACGGACTGATGGTGATCCCCAACTTAATCGCAATCATCCTGCTTAGCCCCGTCGTCGTGCGGCTTTTGAGCGACTTTAACGACGGCAAAAGCTACGACGCAAACGACTACAAATGACGCCGCGCGCTAAATTTCAAGCCCGCACTTGGAATTTAGCGCAAAATCGCCGCAAAATTTAGAATTTTAAAATTCTTTTCGAGCTAAAATCCCAGCCTAAATTTTATGATCTAAGGAGAATGGATGCAAATTTTAAGGAGCGAAAAATGCCCGTTTTAAAGGCATTGCTGACCGGGCAAACACGCGCTTACGGCGACGAGCGCGCTACGCAGCCTCTAAAAAGGCGTTGGGAGACGGCGATTTTTAAGCAAGCCAGAGCGGGTGAAGTGCGCGCGAATGAGCTTGGGTTCGAGGGCGACGCGGTAGCCGACACGCTGCATCACGGCGGAGAGGAAAAGGCGATTTTTGCCAACTCGCTGCAAAATTACGCCGCGTGGGAGAGATTTTTGGGACTTAAAAATCTAGCTTACGGCGCAATGGGCGAAAACCTCACGATCAGCGGATTACACGAGCAAAACGTCTGCATCGGCGATGTGCACCGCATAGGCTCGCTGGTACTGCAAGTAAGCCAGCCGCGCAAGCCCTGCTACAAGCTCTCGATGCGCTGGGGCAACGCGGAGATGACGGCGGAGATCGCGCGCAGCGGACTTACCGGCTGGTACTACCGCGTGCTAGAGATCGGCTCGTGCCGCGCGGGCGACGAGATCTACGTCGTAGAGCGCGACCCCGCTACGATGAGCGTGATGGAGCTCAACCGTCTATTTTACGGCGATCGCCTCGATGAAGGACTGCTAGCAAAATTTAACCGGCTTACGACGCTTACGCCAAAATGGCGCGAGGATATGCGCTGCAAGCTAGAAGGCGGCTACGACGACGGCTTTATGCGGCTATGAAATTTAGCCTCGAAGCGGCGTTTTAAAACAGCAAAGCAGCGCCGCGCTCTGTTAGTTTTAAAATACACTCTGGGTGCGGATTTCAAAATACTTTCTAAGCCGCCGATGCTAAGTTTCAAGACACTTCTTGGCTATTCAATATCGGCTTGCAAAAAATACTTTCTTGATGCTAGCTGCAAATTCAGACTAAATTCCAAAGACGAAATTTTAATTTGATCCGCGCCGCACGCACGCAAATGCGATCTGTTCTCTGCCCTATTTTATGACATGATACAGCTACAAACGGAATTAAAAACGCAAATTTAACCGCACTTAGAATTTAAGCCGCTATGAAGTCTAAATTTAATCGCACATTAAAAGCCGCGCGTGCGCTCTTTGTAAATTTTAAAATTTAAAAGCGGTAAATTTAACCCTTTTGCTACGCAGTGAATTTTCCATAAAAGCCAAAAAGAAAATTATTTACTCGCGTGATACTCTCATCTCGCGCATTCAGTTGCGCAACCTCACGCTGCAAACGAGCTTTCTCAAAGCTTTGTAACGCGCGCCGAATAGACATGTCAGATGCTTCGCTAAGCGCCTTTCAAAGCTCATTTATAGCGCTTGCTATAAGTAGAATTTTGCGCGGAATTTTGCGCGGCGCGGCAACAATTACGACCTTTAAGAGCGCATACTGTAGTTCAAAAGCCTATTTTAGCTTTTTAAACTTTCTATAACTTCCCCCGGCGCAAGCAAGCCACCGCTCAAAGACCTACTTCAGCTTTTTTAAACCGCACGCCATAAGGCTCAAAGTCCATTCCTGTGCTCAATCAACTACCGTGATCCCCGCATCCGCGCAGGCTTTTCGCGCCTTTTTAGATATGCCGATGCCGGTCGTTTCGATTTTCTTAAGGTTTTTGAATTGCGCAAGCTCGGCGGCGTCAATGTTTTTAATGTCGAAAAGCTCATCCTCGCCGTCCCAATCAGGCGCGATTTGCAGGTAAATTTCGTTTCCGCCGTCAAGATATAGCTCGCCCACCTGCTCCGCCAGATTTGCAGAGAGCGGATAGTCCTTAAACCACTTTTTGGCTTGCGGCAGGGCGCCAAAGTCCGCATACGGATCGATGCCGCGCTCCTCGCAGTACTCAAACACGTCAAATTTAGGCTCCAGCAGTGCTTTTTCATACATCAGCTCATTCATCACGGCGATTTTGAAATTGAAATTTTTAAACGCTAGCGTCTCGCCCGCAGCGCGCGGAAGCTTAAATTTATCACTCGGCTTTCGTTTTACCTTTTTTGCCTTTTGATTGATGCAGACGCGCCCTATCGGCATTTTCGCAGCTCGCACGATATCTGCGATCTCGTCGGTGTCGCGCTTAGCGAAGCGCTCCGCGAAGTCCATCGCGCCTATGCGCTCCTGTACGGCCTCGGCGAGAGCTAGCGATACTTCGAATTTGCCTAGGCTAAGCTCCAAAAATATATATGCGCCGCGCAGCTCCTGCTCCGGCACGGCCTCAAGAGGCGGCCTGCCCTCAAGCGTGAACGCGCCGCCGTAGAGCTTGCGCGGAACCTCGTGCTGCACGCCCTTTGCGACCTCAAGCATCAAAATCATCTCGGTAAGCTTAGGCTCTGCGAGCTCGCCTGCGCGCACGAAGGCGAAAATCCCCGCCTCATCCCAAAAATAGCGGCTTTTGCCCTCTCCGTCATCGATCACGCGCGGCTGTCCCAAAGCTTCGTTAAGCTTAGCTAGATCAAATTCGCAGTTTACGCCGCCGATAAAAATGCCGTCAGCACGCACGTCGACGTCAAATTTATCCTTTTTAAAAATGTCAAACAGCCCCATTTATCGCTCCTGATTTTGCCTTAAATTTCGTTTTAAAATTTTTCCAAAAACCCGTAAAAATCGTCCGCAAAAAGCCTTTCCTCGCCCTCCGCATAGTCGCGCACATAGACCTTGTATTCGCACGGCGCGTCGCCTACCCGCTCGCTTGCTATCTCTTTCGTCGCTCCGCTTGCTGCATCTCCTGCCGCTTCGCTTGTTGTTGCGCCCGCTGTTTTACACTTCGTTTCATCTGGCGCTTCTGCATTCATATTGCGCGCCACATCCGGCGATCTCTCCGCGCGCGCTTCGTCGCCAGATGCCCTATTTTCCGCACTGTCGGTTACCGTCGCGCCCGCAGCTTCGCCGCTCGTACTCTTCGCCGTCTTGCCGCACGCCGTGTTTGGCGAGCCGTCCGCCATGTCGCTTGCGGGCGAAATTTTAAAATAATACTCCTCGTCCTCGAGCTGCAAAAACACGAGCTTATCCGCGGCAAATAGGCCGTTTTTCAGATTTACCTCATACGTGTAGCAGATGTCGGCGTCGGCGTCCTCCGCAAACTCGGGCGGCGCGATCGTTTTTAGTTCCGTCCCCGCCGCGCTCACGCTAGCGTATCTTAGTAGCATCTACTTGTAGCACGCAGGCAGCGCGAAACCGAGCCGCCGCTGCGCCTGCGCGATCCATGCGGGCTCTATGTCGCTGCGCCCCGCTGCCGTGATATTTTTAGATTTTTGAATAAGCTCTTCTATCATTTTAATCCCATTTTGAGCGAGAAATTTTAACGCCTTAGCACACTAAGACGCGCTGTTTGAATACGCTAGCAAGTATTCATCGCGACTTTTAAAATCTAAATTTAAAAGCTCGCACAGCTTCAGAACCAAAGCGAGCCGTTTAAAATTTCGAGCGGCCCGCGTCTAAATTTTAACCGCAAACGCAAACCCGCAATGTCCTAGCGATCTAAATTTAGCGCTACTTAGCCAGCGCTATTACTTCGATCTCCACAAGCGCACCTTTGGGGAGTTTAGCGACCTGCACCGTGCTGCGAGCGGGCTTGTGCTCGCCGAACGCCGCTGCGTATATCTCGTTCACCGCGGCAAAATCGCCCATATCGGCCAGGAAAATCGTCGTTTTGACGGCATCCTGCAGCGTCGCGCCCGCCTCTTTCAGGATCGCGGCGAGGTTTTGCAAAACCTGCCTGCTCTGCGCCTCCACGCCGCCCGCGACGAACTCGCCGTCAGGCTTAAGCGCGATCTGCCCCGAGGTAAAGATAAGCCCGCCAGCCTTGATCGCCTGAGAGTACGGCCCGATGGCCTGTGCCGCATCGGGAGTCGAAATAATCTGCATACTACATCCTTTGTGAAAAATTTTGCCCATTTTATCGCAAAATATTTTAACTTTGTTTTAGGCGGCGGAATTTCGCGAGCAAGATTGCGGGCGCGGAGGGTGCGGCGGCGCAGCTAAAATTAATTGGCGGAAAGGCGGCGGCGCGGTAAAGTTAATAAGCGCGCGGGGCGGCTAAATTTCGGCGGGTGAGGCGAAACAGATACGCGGCAATGCGACAAATTAAATGGCATGGATAGGCAAAATTTCGCCTACATTAGCAGAATGAAACGGCAGACGCGGCAATGCGGTTAAATTTATCGTGCAAATACAGCGGACAATATAGCTAGAAGCTAGCGCGAAATAGCGAGCCGCGGCGGCGAAACGGCAAATTTAAAAGAGCTAACGGGCGCAACAAAACAGAGTGTGA
>CAUSBF010000032.1:0-13052 GCA_963529595.1 uncultured Campylobacter sp. | reverse complement strand
TTAGGCAGTAGTGGCGGCGTAAAAAAAAACGCTGAATTAGACGCAGGCACTGCTCCGGCTCCCGCTAGCACAAAAACAGATTCCGATTTTAAATCAAAAGATCAGGCTTCAGTATTGAAAGAGGCTGACGCTTTATATGTCAAAAAAGACTATTCCGGCGCAAAAGAGCGCTACAATTATTTAGTATCTAAAAATTATAAGCCCGCTAAGGCAAACTATATGCTGGGCGAAATTTCATATTTTTCCGGCTCATACGCAGAAGCGATAAACTACTATAAAAAGAGCATCTCGCACAACGAGAGCCAAGACTACACCCCAAAACTTCTTTATCACACTGCGATCAGCTTCGATAAGATCGGCGATAAAGACAGCGCAAATAAATTCTACAAAGCACTAAAGGCTTCATACCCAGATTCCAAAGAAGCTAAAGCCGCGCCCGCTAGATAACCTAAATTTAAATATAAAATCAAAAATAAAATTTTAAATAGGAGAAAACTATGGCTAACAACCGAGTTATAAAGATGCATTATGAGCTAAAAGACGGCAAAACCGGTGAAATTTTAGAGTCAAATTTAAACTCCGACCCGATCGCCTTTCTTAGCGGCAAAGATCAAATCATCCAAAAGCTGGAAGATGAAATTTTAAATCTACAAGCGGGCGAGAGCAAAACGGTTCGCATAAGCCCGAGCGACGGAGTCGGCGAGTATAAGCAGGACGCCGTGCAGATCCTACCTAAAGAGCAGTTTGCGGGTATAGATCTGGCGGTGGGCATGGAGCTTTTTGGACAGGCGGAGGACGGCGCGACTACCCGCGTAAGCGTCAAGGCTATCGGCGAGCAGGACGTTACTATCGACTTTAACCACCCGTTTGCGGGCAAGGAGCTGGAATTTAATATAAAGATCGTCGAGAACCGCGAAGCGACGGCGGACGAAATTCTTACCGGACAGCCGGAGGGCGCGCACAGCTGCGGCTGCGGACACAACCATCACCACGAGGGGCACGAGTGTTGCGGAGGTCATGGGCATGCAGACGGCCATGAATGCTGCGGGGGTCACGATCACGGAAAAGATCACGAGTGCTGCGGCGGGCACCACCACGAGCATTAGGATTTTTTATGAAATTTGCTTTTATCTTCCCCGGACAGGGCTGCCAAAGCGTAGGCATGGGCAGGGAGTTTTACGATAGCTCCGCCTCTGCGCGCGCGCTTTTGGATGAGGCTTCAGAATTTACCGGCATCGATTTTAAAAATTTACTGTTTGAGCCCGGCGACAAGCTTGACGTTTCGGAATTTACGCAGCCTGCGATTGCATTAAATTCCATGATGGCGCTTGCGGCGCTGCAAGAAAGGCTGGATCAAGAAGAGCTTAACATCGCTCCGCAGTTTTTGCTCGGACATTCGCTGGGCGAGTTTAGCGCGCTAAGCGCTGCGGGAGGCATAGAGCCGAAGCAGATGCTAAAGCTAGTAAATATTCGCGGCAGGCTCATGCAGAGCGCCTGCGAGGGCAAAGGCGCCGGAATGATGGTGATCTTAGCTCTTGCCGACGAGGCGGTCGAGAAAATTTGCGCGGATGCGAGAAGCGCCGGTAAGCAGGTTTGGGCGGCGAATTATAACTGTGACGGGCAGATAGTAGTCGCCGGCAAAAAAGATGATCTCGCAGCACTCGAGGGCGAGTTTAAAGCCGCGGGCGCAAAGCGCGCGATGCTGCTGAATATGAGCGTCGCAAGCCACTGCCCGATGCTAGGGAGTGCCAGCGACGAGCTTTTGGAATTTTTACGTCCCGCACTAAAAGAGAGCTTCGCCCCCGTCGTCGCTAACGCCACGGCGCGAACATATACGACAAAATCCGAAGCGCTGGAGCTGCTTAAAGCCCAGCTTATCAGTCCCGTGCTTTACAAGCAAAGCATCAAAAATTATGAGAGCGAGACGGACTGCTTTGTCGAGTTCGGCGCGGCGGTTTTAAAAGGGATAAACAAAAAGATCGCGCAGAAGCCGACCTTCAGCATCACGGATCTTGCGAGCTTAGATGAGTTTCTGAAATTTGCAAAGGAGAACGGATGAAAGTAGCGATCTTGGGCGCTATGCCAGAAGAGATCGAGCCGCTGCTATCCGCATTGCGCGAGCGAGGCGTGAGCGTGGAGGCTGTGGAGCATGCGAATAATAAATTCTATGCCGCTAAACTCGGCGGTCACGATCTAGTGATCGCATATTCGAAGATCGGCAAGGTAAATTCCGCTCTAACGGCTACGGTTATGATCGAGAAATTCGGCGCGCGCGCGCTCATTTTTACGGGCGTTGCGGGAGCTTTGAAGCGCGGCATTAAGATCGGCGAAATTTTATACGCCACCTCGCTCGTGCAGCACGATCTGGACATCACGGCGTTTGGGCATCCGCACGGATTCGTGCCTGGAAGTAAAATTTCGGTCCAAACCGACGCGAAGTTAAATTCTATCGCGCAAAGCGTCGCCGAGCAGCTAGGTATTACGCTAAAATCGGGCGTTATCGCTAGCGGCGATCAGTTCGTAAGCGGCGAGGAGCGCAAGAGCTGGATCGAGCGGACGTTTGACGCAAGCGCGGTCGAGATGGAGGGAGCGAGCGTAGCGCAGGTGTGCGACGCGCTGGGCGTGCCGTTTTGCGTGCTGCGCGCGATAAGCGACGAGGCGGGACACAAAGCCGAGTTCGACTTTGACGAGTTTATGGTAAAAAGCGCGCAGACGAGCGCAAATTTCGTCCTAAAAATGATCGAAAGGTTATGATAAACCTCTCCAAAAATTTGCTTCGTAAGGTCGGACAAACCAACGCCAAATACCAGATGTTCGAGCGCGGCGATAAAATTTTACTAGCTCTTAGCGGCGGCAAGGACAGCATGAGCTTGGCGCACGTGCTGAAGCACTTCCAAAGCGTAAGCCCGCTAGATTGGGAGTTTCGAGCCGTTACCGTCACCTACGGTATCGGTGAGGATCTGCGCGAAATAAGCGCCCATTTTAAAGAGCACGAGATCCCCTACGAGATAATTGATACTAAAATTTTTGAATTCGGCAAGGAAAAGATCCGCGCAAACACCACGTTTTGCAGCTTTTGCTCGCGTATGAGGCGCGGATACATCTACTCCTACGCGCTCGAGCACGGTTTTAATAAGATCGCCATCGCCCACCACCTCGACGACGCCGCGGAGAGCTTTTTTATGAATTTTACCTTTAACGGCGCGCTTCGTACTCTCGCTCCGCGCTATGTCGCCGAAAATGGGCTTGTGATCATCCGTCCGTTCATTCTTGCGCGCGAGCGCCAAATCGCCGCCTGTGCTAGAGATAACGAGCTTCCGATCATGCGCGAGGAGGAGGTCTGCCCCGCGAAGCAATACGGCGGCAAGGAACCCACCGCGCGCGCCGCTACGAAGGAGCTTTTGGCGCAGTACGAAAAGACCCATCCGAGGTTTTTTATCAGCCTGCAAGCCGCCTTTGCCAACATCCACAAAGATACCTTTTTCGAGCCTAAATTTTAAAATTTTAAGCGGTTTGCACTCCCTCGCTCAAACGAATTCAAAGCGCGCAGTTCTTGCGATAACATGAGTTTCGTGCGCCTAGTTCGATTTTTTGGCTTGAATGAGCCTGACGCACGCAGAGCAGTTATCCTCCCCCGTGCTCAAACGAGTTGCGAGCCGCAGCGCGAGCAGTTGAGTTCACTGCGTCTAAATTGCGGTGCGGGCGATTGCGCTTCTGAGTATGAGTTGTACACTAGCCGCGGCGAACAGTTGCCCTTGCGTCCGACTGCACGCTAGAGTGGCGCACTTCTGCGTCCGAAGCTGTACGCGCAAGTGATTGCACTCCTGCATTAAGTCGTGCGCATGAGCGACTGTGCCTTCTGCGCCCGAAAAGCTGCGAGCAATAGTAGGTTGCGCCGCCTGTATCTGCTTTTGCAAAACAGCGCGGCTACTTTCGGCGCTGCACTTTTATCCTACTCAGACGCCGCCCAAACGAGCTTTACGAGCAAGTTATGAGCTCGCAAAGCTCGCGCGAAAGACAGTTGTAGAAATTTTATTCCGAAAAGTATTTCTGAAATTTTACTTCACAAAATTTTAAAATTCTCAACCAGACCAAATTTTAAAATTTTAACGAAACTCGATTCAAAACTCTGACAAAGCCGAATTATGAAATTTTACCCCGCAAAATTTTAAAATTTATCGGCAGGCTATAGTTTGGGCTACGCATAGCTTGAGTCGCGCTCGCTAATTGATCGTCGCACGCTGTCGTGAGCCGTAAATTTAAACCGCTCGCCCGCTCCGCAAAATGTTTCAAAAATTTTACTTCGCAAAATTTTAAAATTTTAACGAAGCCGAATTCAAAATCTAGGCGGAGCCAAATTTTAAAATTTCAACGCAATCGAATTTTAAAATTTAGCAAAGCCGAATTCTGAAATTTTAGCGCAGCCGAATTTCCGCTCTCATTCCATAAACGTTACATTTTGAAATTTCGCCGCTCGCGCCCGGTTAAATTTCATGCCGCTTCAAAGCTGCTCAAAACCTTCGCTGTCGCGCGCGCAGATTAAATTTTAAAATTTCACGGGCGCCGCATTGCTTCTCAAATTTACACACCGCAAAATTTTAACCGATTTTCGCTCCGAAATTTATGCCGCATTAACCGCCGCGGATATATAATAGCGAATGTCATATTTCACAAAGGAGTAAGCATGGCTACAATCCAACCAAGCTATAAGCTTTTCATCGACGGCGAGTTTGTGGGTGCCGAAGGCGGCGCGAGCCTAGACGTTTTTAATCCCGCTACCGACGAGAAAATTTCAAAGATCGCAGATGCTAGCAAGGCGGATGTCGATAGAGCGGTCGCCGCGGCGCGCAAGGCGTTTGAGAGCTTTCGCCGCACCAGCGTTTATGAGCGCAGCGCGCTGCTAAACAAGATCGCCGACGTCCTAGAGCAAAACGCCGAGTTCATCGCCACCGTAGAGACTATCGACAACGGCAAGCCGATTCGCGAGACGCGCGCGGTCGACGTAGCGTGGTCGATCGAGCATTTCCGCTATTTTGCGGGCGTGATTTTGGGCGAAGAGGGCAGCGCCAATATGCTAAAAGAGCGCTATCTATCCGTCGTCTTGCGCGAGCCGATCGGCGTAGTAGGACAGATCGTGCCGTGGAATTTCCCGTTTTTGATGGGCGCGTGGAAGCTCGCTCCGTTACTTGCCGCGGGCGATACGTGCGTGTTTAAGCCAAGCTCCGAGACCAGTCTTAGCATTTTGGAGTTCATCCGCCTGATCGCGCCGTTGCTTCCAAAGGGCGTCATCAACGTCGTAACCGGCAAGGGAAGCAAGGCAGGCGAGTTCGTCCGCACTCACAAAGGGCTCGACAAGCTTGCGTTTACGGGCTCGACCGAGGTCGGCAGAGGCATCGCGCTAGCCGCGGCGCAAAAGATTATCCCCGCTACGCTTGAGCTTGGCGGCAAGAGCGCGAATATTATCTTTGACGATTGCGATTTCGACGTTGCGATCGACGGCGTGCAGCTGGGGATCCTTTTCAACCAAGGTCAAGTCTGCTGCGCGGGAAGTAGGATCTTCGTGCAGGAGGGCATCTACGATAAATTCGTACCGGCGCTCGTGGAGAAATTTAAGCGCATCAAAGTGGGCGATCCGCTCGATCCAAACACCCAGATGGGATGCCAGATCAACAAAAAGCAAGCCGATAAAATTTTAGACTACGTAAAAATCGGCGTAGAGGAGGGCGCTAAGATCGCCGTGGGCGGCAAGCGACATAGCGCGGGAGAGGCTTTTGTCGAGCCTACGCTACTCGTGGACGTGCGCAACGACATGCGCGTGGCGCAGGAGGAGATCTTCGGTCCTGTGGGCGTCGTGATTAAATTTAAAGATCAAGACGAGCTTGTCCGCATGGCGAACGACAGCCTCTACGGACTAGGCGGCGCCGTATTTACGCGCGACATCGCAAAGGCGCTCACGGTCGCACGTCTGCTTGAGACGGGTCGCGTGTGGGTCAATACCTACAACCAGATCCACGCCGGCGCGCCGTTTGGCGGCTACAAAGAATCGGGCATCGGTCGCGAAACGCACAAGATGATCCTGGAGCACTACACCCAGACCAAAAACATCTACATTGACACGATCTCCAAACCGAGCGGCTTTTACGAGCAGTAAGGGCTTAGCGCGGTATTTCGGGCTACGTTTCGGGCGGTTTGCGCCGCCCGAAATTTATTCTGCTTTAAAAGACAATATAAAAAACGAAAATTAAGTTTAATAAATATACAATTAGGCACCATTTAAAAGGAGAAAAAATGGGACGAATTTTTTTGTTGAGCCTTACGGCTATCGTAGGCTTAGGTCTTGCCGGATGCAAGGAGGACGAGCCTAAAAAAACGGTTGCAGATTATCTGCTTGCGCCGCTAGAGGCAAAAGCGAAACTGGAGCTTTGCTAGAAAATGCAGCCAAAGGATGTTATCAACGATAAAGAGTGCAATAATGCAAGCAAGGCGAGAGAATATTTAGCGCAAATGAACGGACTTCCAAATGGAAAATGGTATGAAGTGGATTACTTTATAAAACATCCTGAGCGAATTAGCGAAGGGTCTAAAAAATAACAATCAATCTTTGAAAGTAGTAACGCAAATGCGCTAATAATGGTCTTTCTGAAGCGGAATTTAAAGAGAGAAAGGGAGCGGAAGTCTTAACGGCGAGCGTTAAGTAGCTTCAATTTTTTCTAATTCTTCGGAATTTTTCCAAATTTCATTGCAGCTTTTGCAGCCGCGTGCGTTCAAACGTCCGATATGACTTTTGTCACGGGCGGCTCGACAAAAACCTTACTTGACTTGCTATGCTTACGCAGCGTTTAAATTTAATCTCGCCGGCGGCTACGGCTAAATTTTAAAATTTCAAACCCGCCGTTTTAAAGAGCCGTCATCTGCGCGAGTGAGCGTAAGCGGGCGCAAGCAAGAAACAGCCTCGGGCGCTGTTTTATCGCGGGCCTTCGTCCGCATCAAGTCATACCGAGCCGCGCTCAAGCTCCAAAGCTCATACGATTGCTAATTTCGCTACCTAGCCGCACCGAAGTCCGCGCCCAAACTCGCGCGGATTGCCAATGACGCTCGGTAGAATTTTAAAATTTCATCCGGGCCGGCTCGCGCTTTACGCAGATCCTGCCGCCGAGGAATTTAAACTTTGTTTTGCTATAATCGGGCAAAAATTCTAAAGGTCGCCTATGAAAATTTTACCCTACGTCGCGCTCGGCTTGTTTCTTGCGGCCTGCGCGCAGGTCCCGCCGCCCGCCGAAAACACCCGTGCCGTAAACGGCGCCGTCGTAAAGGATACCGCCAATTCTACCGGTGCGGGCAATGCCGTCAAAAATCCCGCCCCGTCAGAGGTTTCCATGCCAAAAAACATAGCCTCCGCGAATGCTGCCGTTAAAAATTCCACCGCGTCTTCTATGCGCGAAATTTGGAGATTGCTAGAAAACGCCGATCGCGCACTGCTTGCTAAAGAGATCTCTCGCGCCGAAGAGCTTGCCGCGCGGGCGCAGGAGCTTAGCGAGCTAAAGCGCATCGAAGTAGGGCGGATTTTTAGCAGATTTGTCCGCGCGCGGATCGCCCTGCAACGCGGCGATACCGACGCCGCGATCTCGCTAGCGACGGACGCGAGCTCCATGCAAAGCGGCGTAGCGGAGATATATGCCGATGCCGTAAATTACGAGAGCGCTTATACATTCGGGCGCATCTACGAGGCTCGCGGCGATCGCAAGAGCGCTGTGCGCGAATATGGGCGGGCGCTGTTTGTTTGGACTATGTTTTTACAGAGCGATCCCGTGCGTGCGGAGGAGATTTTCGCCCGACTGCAAACGCTCACACCCGATCCCTACGAGGCCGAAGGCAGAGCTAGCGGCGCGTGCGAGTATCTGCGCGCCAAGGCTAGCTCCGCTTTTGATGAGCCGGCGTCCGAGCCCAAGCGTCGCGCACTGCGAGATTTGGCTGCATGGGAAGCGCACTGCTTGCATCTGCGCCCGTTTATAGAGGACGGATCGGACGAGCGCGCGCGTAGAGCTTCGCTCGCGCGGGATTACGCGCAGCTGTATGCGGGGCTGGGCGAGTGTGCCGCCGCGCTAGAGCATCTGCTTGCCGCAGCGGAGCTTTCGGATGCGACGGAGCCCGATACGGGCGGGCTTTATCTACAGATCGCGCGACAATTTTTGGCTATTTACAAAGAGGCGGGCGCGAGTAAAATTTCTGCGAGCTATGCGCAGAAAAATCTAGCCGCGGCGCAGGATTACGCGAACAGATCGGTAAAGCTCTACGAGGGCATGCGCGGCACCGCCTACGAGCACTCGGGCTACGACGGGCACGAGATTTTAGGCGAGATCGCGATGATACGCGGCGATCCGTCTGCGGCGCTGAGACATTTCGCGGCGATGAGAGACGATGCGGCGGCACTTTTGGCATATCAGCAGCTGCCGGCTTACAAGCAGGCTCTGGCTCACGCGCTAGAGCTGCTCGCGCAGTGCTACGATGCGCTAAAAGATCGCAAGAGCAAGGAGGCGATTCTGCGCGAGCTTGCGGAGCTAAAGAAAAGCTAGCGAGTTAGCAGGCGGCGGTGTTTCGTGAAATTTTACCGATGCGCTGTGATGAAATTCGGCTTGGGGCGTTGCGCGGTTTGAGCGCTTAAGGCGCGGCAGAATTTTATGTCGTTTGAGGGCGGTGCGAGCTTGCGACGGATTTAGACCGCACTGCGGAGCTCGCGCTTTTGAGGTCCTATTTTTGAAAGCAAAATTTTATACCCGCGCCGTAGATTTGAAGTAGTATCCGCGCGGCGATTTACCCTCGTATCGCATTGTCTTTAACATTGCGGCCATTAAAAGCCGCAATTTTGCTAGCGTATAAAGCTTTGCGGGCGCTTTTGAGAGCGTTATGAACGCGGTTCGGTGTCGCACGTGAGCTAGAAGTTTTTAGGGGTCGTCTATGCGGCGGGCGCCGTTTTATCGCAGACCTCGTCCGTATCAAGCCACGTTAAAGCTCCAAAGCTCACGCGATTGCTAATTTTGCTATCGAGCCGCACCGAACCGCAGCCAAACTCGCGCGGCGAAAATCTAAATTTACGCTATAATCTTGCAAAGCGGAGCGTAGAACTCTTGCTGCGCGTGTGCGACGAAATTTAAAACAAAGGTCCGCAAATTAGGGCTTCTTAGCTTTCGCGCGGCTGCGGCGTAACGCTAAATTTAACGGAGGGAGCATGGATAAGGAGCGGTATATTTTTGAGAAATTTAGATCGAAGCTTAACGGCGATGATTGCGCCGTAATCGGCGAGCGAGCGTATTGTAAGGACCTTTTCGTCGAGGGCGTGCACTTTCGCCGCGGCTGGCTGAGCCTGCGCGAGATCGGCGCAAAGGCGATGCTCGTAAACATTTCAGACATGATCGCGACGAACGCGCGCGCCAAATACGCCCTGCTGGGGCTTGCGCTGCCGCGCGAGATCGGCACGCGCGAGATCGACGAGCTGTGTACAGGCGTGAGCGAGACGGCGCGGGAGTGGGGCATACGGATCATCGGCGGCGATACGATCGGCTCGGATCGCATCGCGCTTAGCGTGAGCCTGATCGGCAAGTGCAAGCGCCCCGTGTTTCGCAGCGGCGCGCGTGTAGGCGATCTCATCGCGCATACGGGCGAGCTAGGCGGCGTCGGGCGCGATCTGGTGGTGCTTTTAAGAGATGAAATTTCGCCCGCTAGCTCTCAGATGCAAAACCGAAACGATAAAATTTCGTCGCTGCAAAGCTCAAGCACCGCGCCGCAGGGTCTAAACGCCGAGACTTCGACGGCACAAAATTTTGGCGATGAGGTGCGAAGCTCGGACGATAAAATTTCACCTACGCACGCTAAACTGCAGAGCCTGGACGCCGAAACTTCGGCAATGCAAATTTTGGACCTTGAGCCGCAAAGTCTGGACGATAAAATTTTGCCTGCGTACGTCGAGCCGCCGAGCCTGGACGCTGAAACTTCGGCGCAAAATTCCGTGTCACGAAGCGGAGAGGATCACAAGAATTCTACGTCGCAAAGCCTCGCATGCGAAAATTATACGTCGCAAAGCTCTGCAGGCGAAAATCATGTGCCGGGTAGTGGCTCATATCGCTTGCGCGAGGATCTACGCGCAAAAATTTCAAAGAATTCGCGCTTCGTCAGGCCCGTCTTGCGCGATAAGTTTTTTTACAAGGCGGCGAAGTTCATTAGCGCGGCGATGGACATTAGCGATGGGCTCGCGCAGGATCTGCCCCGCCTGCTGGAGGCTAGCGGCGTGGGTGCGCGCTGGATCGCCCGCCCTAGCGGGGCTGCGCTGCAAAGCGGCGAGGAGTATGAGATTTTGTTCAGCTTTGCGCCGAAGTTTTTGCCCAAAATCTATGCGATTGCCGCTAAAACGGGCGTCTCGATCAATATCATCGCCGAGGTTTGCCTGCGCACGCCGCAAAGCTCGATGGAATTTCGCGGCAGCTCGCACCACTTCGCGCCTTGAAATTTTACCGCGACCGCTTTAAATTTTAAAGCGCGTGGCATGGAATTTGAAATTTCGCGGAGCCACGAAATTTTGTGGAGGCGTAGAATTTTATGAAGCCGCGGAATTTGGAATTTGAAATTTCGCCCCTTCACGTAGCCTACACGCAAGCTCGCTATCATACCGTTACAAAATTTACAAAGGAGCCATATGAGGGAGATCGTAAAAAAATTTGTCGCAGGCGACGCGGATATTATATTCGCTAGACTTTCCGTTATCATCGTGCTTGCCGTGATGGGCAACTACAAGTGGTTTGAGTTCGAGGTGGAGGCTTTAAAGCCGCTTTTTTCGCAGACGTGGCTTTCGTTTTTGCCGTCAGCGCTCGGGGACGCCGGCGCGAGCTATTTTTTGGGCGTGGTGGAGACCGTGGGCTATCTCTCGCTCATCGCGGGCTTTTTCAAGCCGAAGGCGGGCATCGTGGGCGATCTCATCGTGATCGTCATGGCGCTGACTACGCTCAGCCTACTGCCGCAGCTGGGCAAGATCGACGGCTTTATCTTTAAAGACCTTTTCTTGCTAGGCCTTGGCTTGGTGCTGCTAAAATACGACCTGGCGCGCCTTTGCCGCGGAGAAAAAAGCTGCGATTGAGCCATCAAAACATATTGGCGTCGGTTCCGACGCAACACTAAATGATCGCGCACGGCGAGCTTGAGGCGTTTTTATTTGAAGCTTTTTTCAAACTCTTAGATCGAGAGCCCGCCTTGCTAGCATTTATGCGTTTTGCGCTTTGCGCTTGAGCTCGCTCGCTCGCATAGCACCCTTTAAAATACGGCCGCGCGCTAAAATTTTATGACGCGCGGTTGAAATTTATTGAGCTGCGGTAATTAAATTTTACTGACGCACAAACTCAAAATTATAAAATTTAAATCGACCTATCAGATTGTGCCACAAATTGAGTCGCGTTAAATTTGACAACGGAAGCTTAATCCTAAGCTCAAAGCATTAGATTTATATCCGGCTGAATTCGCATTTGATTAAGCGAAAAGAAAAGCGCAAAGTTATATCATTTCTTAGAAATTCTGCAATTTTTTCGAAAGGGCGAGATATGAAGTACTTTTCACTCTCAAAGGCCGTTTTTATGGCGGCGAGCTTGGCCCTGCTCGGGCTAACGGCTGCGAATGCGCAGGAGAAATTTTCCCCAGTCATCGTCATTCACGGCGGCACCAGCGGGCTTGATCTAACCAAGGAGGAATTTAAAATCCGCGAAGAGCCGATGAAAAAGGCGCTTTTGGCGGGTCAAGCCGTACTTGAAAAAGGCGGCAGCGCGATGGATGCCGTTACGGCGGCGATAATGGTGCTTGAGGACGATCCGAATTTTAACGCGGGCAAGGGCGCGGTATTTACCGCCGACGGATTTAACGAACTCGACGCCTCGATTATGGACGGCTCGACCAAAAAAGCGGGCGCAGTCGCGATGGCGAGGCATATCAAAAACCCAATCCTAGGCGCCAGACTCGTGATGGATAAGACGTGGCATACGCTAGTTGCGGGCGAGGGAGCCGACAAGCTCGCCAAAGAAAACGGCCTAGAGATGGTCGATCAGAAGTATTTTTTCACGCAGTTTAGATACGATGCGCTACAAAAAGCCAAAGAGAAGCAAAAGCTGCTACTTGATAGCGAAAAGGCGAAAAAGACGTCGCTAAATTTATACGAGCGCCCGTATCTTGGCACCGTAGGCGCGATCGCGCTGGATAAAAACGGCAACCTAGCCGCAGCGACCAGTACCGGCGGTATGACCAATAAAATGACCGGCCGCATCGGCGATAGCCCTATAATCGGCTCGGGAACCTACGCCGACAACGACTCGGTGGCGGTTTCTTGCACCGGCACAGGCGACATCTATATGCGCGTAAACGCCGCACACGAGGTCTCGGCTCTTTATAAATACAAAACGCAAGACGTGCAAAAAGCAGCCGAAGAAGCGGTAGCTCAGGTCAAAGCTCTCGGTGGTAGCGGCGGCATCATCTCGATAGACAAGCACGGACACACGGGCTTTGCATGGACTAAAGACAAGCTCGGTATGTATCACGGCGAAGCAAGACTCGGAGCCAAACCGATCGTCTACTGGCCGCTAGGGGAGAAATAAACGTAAATTTAGCCCCTTTGCGGGGCTAAATTTAAATCAAATAGCGAGGATAATACGCTTTTTATCGCATGTCTATTAAATTTGGCGCCTTCGTCGATCAAGCGCCTCGGCGCGGCTAAATTCGGTCAAATTTTACTTTTAGCACCTCGGCAAAGCGCGAATTTTCTATCATTAAATTTTAAACCGCACACACTGCTATCTTTTATGGATGCAAATTTAAACATCGCTGCCTCACGTATTTTGTGAAAAAATTTTTAAAATCAAATGTTGTTTCGCCTCTTTTAGGCGCCGTTGTATAAAAAAGATGGAGAATTTCATAAATTTCTAAGGGGGGGGGGGGGGTAAAATAAACAAAATTTAAACCGTAAAAGAATTAAAATAAAAAAACAACTTTTTCATTTGCCGTTTATGGCCAATTTTTTATTTAGG
>CAUSBF010000031.1:0-13105 GCA_963529595.1 uncultured Campylobacter sp. | reverse complement strand
GGGCAGAACCGCTACGTCCGCGCCGCGTTTTAACGCGCGATCGATCAGCCCGCGCGCGCGGATAAAATTTTGCTCATAATCTACAAAATTTTGAGCCATTTTCACGTCCATTTGCAAAATAGCAATTTTCATAAAACCTCCTATTTAGGCGCTAAGCGCATAACATTTGCATGCGTAAGCGCGATAGCTATGGCATCGGTGATGTCAAGCGGCTTAATCTCCTTATTAATCCCCAAGATCCGCTTCACCATGAACGCAACCTGTTCCTTCGCCGCCTTTGCTTTGCCAGTGACAGATTTTTTTACCTGAAGCGGCGTATATTCGGCAAAATTTCCAAAAATTTGTAAAATTTTAAGAGCCAGCGCGCCGCGAAACTGAGCGAGCTTTAAAACAGACTGCGGGTTGTAGGCCTAAAACATCGATTCTATCGCGACCTCATCGATTTTATGAGCGCTAAAAATTTGATCGATCGCCTCGCTCATCTGCGTCATTTGAAATTGCACGTTTTCCGCCTTCATTTTTACTAGTCCAGCCTCGATGAGTTTAATCTTATTCACATCTTTTTCTAAGATCGCATAGCCTAAATTTCTAGTTCCCGGATCAATTCCTAAAATTTTCATAACCTTCTTTCACGCTTATTCACGGCTTAATCACAAGTGAATAAACTTAAATTTACCGCAAATTTAGTGAAATTTAGCTAAAATAGCGGCTTAATTTATAAGGGAATTTTATGGCGACGTCGCAAGCACAAGAAATTTTATCGAATTTAGAGAAGGAAATTTTACCTACCGAATACTCTAGATACATTAAAAATTTGAAATTTAACGACAGAAACTCGACATCAGGGTTTTTCATATATAACGCAACTAACGAGTTTATCGCCAAATACGCTCAGACAAAATACGGCACTAAGATAAAAGAGCTTATCAAAAAACAGTTCGGGCTTAACGACGTAATCGTCAAAATCACCTCAAAAGCTAAAATTTCGCCGAAAGAAAAGGTAAAAATCATCTCCGAAAAGCCTAAGAGCACGATTCTAAGTGAAAATTATAATTTTGAAAATTTCATCATCGGCGATTCAAATAAATTTGCTTTTGAGTGCTCTATCACGGTCGCAAAAGAGCCCGGAATCCGTTTTAATCCGCTTTTTATCTACGGACCTAGTGGACTTGGCAAAACTCACCTCCTTCAATCGATCGGAAATTACTGCATTAAAAAAGGAAAGACCGTCATCTGCGTTACCAGTGAGCAGTTTGCTAATGATTTTGTTTTTAATCTCAAAAACAACTCGATTGATAAATTTAAACAAAAATACCGTAACTGCGACGTTTTACTCATCGACGACATTCAATTTTTGATCGGGCGCGATAAAGCTCAGGAAGAGCTTTTTTATACATTCAACGAGCTAAAAGACAAAAACTGCCAAATCGTGCTAACCAACGACCTGCCGCCGAAATTTTTAAAAGGTTTTGAAAATCGCCTCACGACGCGTTTTGAAAGCGGCATCATAGCAAATATCACTCCGCCGGATCTAGAAACTAAAATTGCCATTATCAATAAAAAGAGCGAGGAAAACCGCGTTAGAATCCCACACGACGTCGTAGAATATATCGCCGCAAATATGGGCGATAATATCCGCGAAATCGAAGGCGCAATAAATAAACTAAATGCATATTCCTCGATACTTCGCACGAAAATCACGCTAGAATTTACCAAAAGTACGCTTCAAGATCAGATCCATCAAAAATATTCAAGCGTGAGCCTAGAGCACGTCATCGAAGTCATTTCAAAAGAGCTAAACGTAAAACCTAGCGAGCTAAAAAGCAAAACGCGAGCTAAAAACGTTGTCGAAGCGCGCCAAATTTGCATATATCTAACCAAACAGTTAACTCAAAACTCAATGCCAAAAATCGCCGCATTTTTTAATCTAAAAGATCACAGCGCCATCAGCAAAAATATCAAAAAAATCAACGAGCTCATCCAAACCGATGAGATGTTAAAAATAAAAATTGAAGAGCTGAAAAACAAAATAACCAAAAAGGATAAGAATGAAATTTAAACTTTATGAAAATAAAGCAAAAAGGGTGAATGAAAGTGAATAAAACAAAGCTACTTACTCACTGGATAAACTACCTAAAGACAAGCTTTAGGATAAGTTTTTCACAAAAATCACTTGCCAACTACTACAACGATAAAAATTCAAAAGGATAAAAATATGAAAGCGTTAATCACTAAAAAACTTTTAGAAGAGATAGTTTCAAATACTAGCTCCTATCTTGATAAAAAAGATCTAAGCTCGATAACTTCGCATCTTTTAATGAGTGCTAAAAATGGAATTTTCAGTATAAAAGCTACCGATCACGAAATAGGCCTTAGCTATAATCTACAAAGTATATCAATAGAAACAGAGGGAGAAGCTACAGCAAATGGAGGCAAGCTCCTCAGCGTCATTAAAGGCCTAAGCGACGATAGCGTTACTTTAGAAACCGTTAACGGAGCGCTCTTCGTAAAGCAAAAAAAATCTAAGTACAAGCTTCCGATGTTTGAAACGAGGGATTTTCCGAGCTTTCCTACAATAGATGGTAAAAACAGCTTTGACGTAAACGCTGGAATTTTAGGCAGAAGCCTTAAAAAAATATATCCGTCAATAGACACCAACAATCCAAAATATGAGCTTAATGGCGCTTTGATCGACGTAAAAGAGGGCTTTTTAAATTTAGTCGGAACCGATACGAAGCGACTTAGCGTTTATAAGCTGATCACTCAATCAAAAGCGGGCGAGCTAGATACTAAAATTTTGATTCCTAAAAAGGCGATAGGCGAAATTCAAAAGCTATTTTCGGACAAGATTAAAATTTACTACGACGAAAACGTGCTGCTAGCTGTGAGCGAGAATTTTGAGTTTTTTACGAAGCTTATAAACGGCAAATTTCCAAACTACGAGCGGGTAATCCCAAACGATACGGCATATAAAATTTTAATTCCGCGCGATAAGATGGTAAGCGGCGTGCGAGCGATAAACGCGATGTGCGAGGAGATGAAGGTTACCATTAAAAAGGACGGAATGATTTTTGAGAGCATCAACGAGGATAATTCCGAAGCTAAAACTGAAATTGAAGCGACGATCGAGATAAACGGCGAGATAGTCTTCGGCGTGAAAAACCGCTTTTTACTTGATTTTTTAAGTAATATCGAGAGTGAAATTTTTGAGCTTGATTTTAACAGCTCCGATACGGCGTTCGTGCTTAGCGCGGATGGCTTAAAAACGGTCGTCATGCCGATAAATAATATTTAAAGGAAAATTATGAAGCAAAATTACGGCGCTAGTAATATTAAAGTTTTAAAGGGTCTTGAAGCCGTTAGAAAGCGCCCAGGAATGTATATTGGTGACACCAATATCGGCGGACTTCACCATATGATCTACGAAGTCGTGGATAATTCGATCGACGAGGCGATGGCAGGTTACTGCGACACAATCGATGTTGAGATTACTAGCGAGGGAAGTTGTATCGTTAGTGATAACGGTCGTGGGATTCCCGTTGATATACATCCGACCGAAAAAATTCCTGCCGCTACGGTGGTTCTGACCGTGCTTCACGCAGGCGGTAAATTTGACAAAGACACTTATAAAGTCTCCGGTGGTCTGCACGGCGTGGGCGTTAGCGTCGTAAATGCGCTCTCAAAAAAGCTCGTTGCTACGATCAAACGGGATGGAAATATTTATAGACAAGAATTTGCCAAAGGAATTCCTACTACCGAGCTTGAAAAGATAAAAACTACTAACCGCACGGGCACTACGATCGAGTTTTGGCCCGACGGCGAAATTTTTGAAATTTTAGAATTTGACGATGAAATTTTATCAAAAAGATTTCGCGAGCTAGCGTATCTAAATCCAAAAATTACGATAAATTTTAAAGATAATCGCACGGGCAGGGACGAGCACTTTCACTTCGAAGGCGGCTTGGAGAGCTTCGTAAACGATATGAATAAAGCGCCTGCCATATCCAAAGCCGTATCGTTTAGCGATAGTGCGGATGATGTTATGGTCGATTTTGCACTGATGTATAACGAAACGTATAGCGAAAATTTATTAAGCTTCGTAAATAATATCAAAACTCCGGACGGCGGTACGCATGAGGCGGGATTTAGAGCGGGTCTTACTCGCGCGATAACAAATTACGTCGCGGCAAATGCGGCTGCGCGCGAAAAGGACACAAAGATCACCGGCGATGACGTTCGCGAAGGGCTTATTGCGGTAATTAGCGTTAAGGTTCCCGAGCCGCAGTTTGAGGGACAGACGAAGGGGAAATTAGGTTCCAGCTACGTTAAGCCGATCGTGCAAAAGATGGCGTTTGAGGTGCTTAGCAAGTATTTTGAAGAAAATCCGATCGAAGCGCGCGCCATTATGAATAAGGCTCTTTTAGCCGCACGCGGTCGCGAAGCGGCGAAGAAAGCACGTGATCTAACGCGCAAAAAAGATAATATAAATTCCGTCGGCACCCTTCCCGGAAAGCTAGCCGATTGTCAGAGTAAGGATGCAAGCATCAGCGAAATTTATCTGGTTGAGGGCGATAGTGCTGGCGGTTCAGCAAAGCAGGGAAGAGACCGCGTGTTTCAAGCGATCCTGCCGCTTAGAGGTAAAATTTTAAACGTAGAAAAGGCGCGCCTGGATAGAATTTTGCAATCCGAAGAGATTAAAAATATGATCACGGCCTTTGGTTGCGGTATCGGCGAGGAATTTAACGAAGAGAAGCTTCGCTATCACAAAATCATCATTATGACCGATGCGGATGTCGACGGTAGCCACATCCAGACGCTGCTTTTAACCTTTTTCTTTAGATTTTTACGCCCTGTTGTCGAAAATGGCTATGTTTATCTGGCACAGCCGCCGCTTTTTAGATATAAAAAGGGCAAAAAAGAAATTTATCTAAAAGACGAAAAAGCGCTGAGTGAGTTTTTAATCGAAACTGGCATTGATATGGGCGAGTTTGAAGGCATCGGCAACGAGGATCTGATCGATTATCTAAAAATCGTTTCAAACTACCGCTCGCTTCTTAATGAGCTTAAAAAGCGCTTCAGCGTGCTTAGCGCGATCAGATTTTTGATAGAAAATGACGAAGCGCGAAGCCTAGGCTACGAGGAGCTATTTAAAATTTTAAAACCGCGTCTGGAGAGTGAAGGATTTAATATTTTGAATTCCTACGTAAATGATGAAGGGATTAGAATTTACGTTCAGACGCCAAGCGGTCTAGAACAGCTCGTGATAGATGAGAATTTATTCGGCAATTATATCTTTGAAGAGGCGATCAGAGTTTATTCTAAGATCAAAGATCGGGATGTAAATTTTGGAAAGGATTTTATTGAAATTTTAGATGAAATCGAAAAAAGCTCGAAAAAAGGCGCTTATATTCAGCGCTAAAAAGGTCTTGGAGAGATGAATCCGGAGCAGCTATGGGAAACCACTATGAGCCCTGAAAATCGAAGGTTATTAAAAATAAATATCGCCGATGCGCAGAGTGCTAGCGATACCTTTAATCTTTTTATGGGTGACGAGGTCGAGCCGCGCCGAAACTATATCCAAGACCATGCAAAAGATGTAAAACATTTGGACGTTTAGATGCTATTTAGTGAGACCAAAGAGCGCGAAAACCGCTTCATAACGGCGCTTAAAATTTCGGTGCCGTTTACCTGCGTTTTGATTGTTTTTGGAATTATTTTGTTTCGAAACGGCGAGTTTAAATTTGACGACGTAATTTTATTTTTAATACTTTTAATCTGCTATGTTTATTATGTCATCTATCAAATTTACTTCGGCTTTCAAAAGACGCTGATAGATCCCGTTACTCACGTATTCGTGCGCGAGGAGATCGAGAAAATTTTAAGCAACGATCTAGCTAAAAATCGTCAAATAAATATCGTTCTTTTGCGAATTAAAAATATCATTGACATAAACGATCGATACGGCTACAAAAACGGCGATGAAATTTTATACGAGTATTGTAAGGAACTTTCAAATTTTATGGCGGAGCAGGGTTTTAAGGACCTTCCGATAGGACGCTTTATAAATGGCTATTTTGTATTCGGCGTAGAATCAAAAGCTACGAATTTAAGTCATATTTTGCGAATGTTTGAGCATAAAATTTCAAGTCAAACGATTAAAAATGTAGAGATAAAAAGCGAATTTGCAATGCTTCCAAGCTCATATGATCGAAATCTAAATAATATCGTAAATGCGCTATTTTATAAGATAAATCACCTGGACGACGAGGAGCACGGCGAGAAGGCTATTGATGTAGAGAAAGTATTAATTGACGTATTTTCTGCCGACGTTATGGAAGCGATCGATAGTGAAAATTTTAGTTTTAAATATCAGCGCGTTGCAGATAAAAACGGCGTAAAATCGCATATAAATTTGATCCCAAAGCTTGATCTAAGAAGCGGCGAAAAGATCACGAAAAGTAGAATTTTAGATATTTTGCTTCTAAATCATTATGACATCAAATACGATATTTCGATGATGAGGCAGATTTCTAGGATCATCTATTTTAAAGATATCGACGCTAAAATTTTTATCGAGATTATGCCTCAGACCCTGCGAAATAACGAGTTTCGCAATGAAATTTTAAAGCTCATCGATAATAATCTGATTGATCCGAAAAAGATCGTGTTTGAGTTTAACGAAAAGCTTATTTATTCGGAGATCAAGCGCTTTGACGAAATTTTGATTAAATTCCGCGAACTTGGATTTAGCTTCGCGCTGTCGCAGTTCGGCGGCTCAAACGCGAGCTTTGAGTATTTAAAATTTCTAAACGTCGATTTTATCGTTTATGACATAGAATTTAATAAAAATTTAGACGATGAAAAGATTAAAAATATATTTATTGGCATCAACGAAGCCTGCGCAAAATCGGGCGTCAAAACCATAATGCGCTTTGTAGATAAGCAGGAATTTCAAATACAACTTTATAAAATGGGTATCGATTATATTCAGGGATTTTGCGTCGAAAAACCAAATGATATATCGAATTTAAGGAGAGTGCAGTGAGATACGGCGAAGAGGAAATTGAAAAATTTGACATCGAGAATTTAGAAGTTTGGCCCAATAAACAAAAGCACGACTATCTAATAAAAATAACCCTACCTGAGTTTTGCTGCCGCTGCCCACGCTCTGGCTATCCGGACTTTGCGACGATCTATTTGGAATATATCCCGGACAAGCTCGTAGTCGAACTTAAAGCGATTAAAATTTACATAAATTCATTTATGAACCGCTATATTAGCCACGAAGATAGCATAAATGAAATTTATAGCGCGCTGCAAAGCAAGCTAAAGCCTAAATTTATGAAAATCAGGGGCGATTTTAATCCGCGCGGCAACGTCCACACGGTAATCGAAATAAACTCGGATCAAATTTACCGATGATAAGCTCAAATTTAGTCGAACAAATTTTTAAATCCGCAAGCATTAGTCGCTGGAACGATTACCCAAAGATGGTAAGTCTAGTAGAGCTCGACAAACAGGCGCATAAATTTATCATCGCTTATTTCATCGCTAACTTTGAGCGCGATGTGGATATCAACTATGTGATAGAAGCGGGGATTTTCGAGTTTTTAGCGCGCATCGTCGTAACCGACATCCGCCCGGACGTCTTTCATCAGATACAAAAAACCAAGAAAAAAAAGATCAACGAATGGGTTTTAAGCGTCCTAGAAAGCGATCTTTTGCCTATTCAAAACGGCGAGTTTTTAGAGCGATTTAAAAAATATCTAAATTCCAAGGATCATAAGAAAGAATCCGTGATCTTAAAGGCGGCGAGCTACCTTTCTACGCGCTGGGAATTTAATATCGTCTATCAAACGAGTCAGTTTCTAAACGACATCGAGGAGCTAAAAGCCAAGGTCGAGGAGGAGCTCGAGGATTATTACGAGCTCATCGGCGTGCGAAAAATCGTGATGAACAAAAAACTCGCCCGCATAGTTGATCTTAGTGGTAGACTTCGTTTTCAAAAGCGCTGGGCACAGACGCCGCGCATCCCCGAGACATCGGTGCTAGGACACATGCTGGTAGTTGCGATTTTAAGCTACTTTTTCTCGCTTGAAGTGAGTGCGTGCCGCTCGCGCACGGCGTATAATTTTTTCTGCGCGTTATTTCACGATCTACCCGAAAGCCTCACTCGCGACATCATTAGCCCCGTAAAATACGGCGTCAAGGGTCTTAGCGACATCATCGGCGAATATGAGATGCGGCTAATAGACGATAAAATTTTACCTTTCGTGCCGGAACATATGAGAGATGATTTTAGCTATATTTTGGGTATCCGCAAAGAGGGCGGTAAATTTATAAAAGACGAGTTTGAAAACCGTACCTTCGAGCTAGGCAAGGAGCCTAAATTTGCAGAAGGCAGCCTAAAGATGTTTAATGAAGATAAATTTCGCGCAATCGATGGAAAGGCGCTTAAATATTGCGATAAACTCGCGGCATTTTTTGAGGCGGGGATTTCGATTAGTTACGGCGTAAAGAGCAAGGAGCTGCTTAGCGGGTATAATTCGATGCTGGAATTTTTCAAATCAAAGCCGAAAATTGAAGGCGTTGATTTTCAGAGTGTTTGCGAGGATTTCAAAGAGCATTTCGGGCTTAATAGGATCGATTTATAAAACCCCTTCCCAGATGGCTGCGGCACATGCGAGATCTAAGTGCTCTGCTGTATTCCTACCCTGAAGCGGTGCCTAAAAAAAGCATTGCACAGGTCTAAGAAAGGGCAATCGGAATTATATGGAAATGTTTCTTAAAGTAAGGTTATAAATGAATTTCAAAAATCATCTTCTATCCGTATTTCGCGAGGTCTTTATCCCTCATCATCGCTCTATCGAGTTTAGAGCCAAAATTTTTGCCGCGATGCTGCTTGCCAAAAAGAAGCAGACCGACGAAGATTACGACGCGATCAAAGATATAGCTGGCGAAATTTATCCGGGTGATGAGCAGCGCATCGGCGTGCTGGTCTCCATCGTAAAAGAGTATATCTTAAAGGCGAAAACCTATAAAAGTTTAAATTTAGACTCGCTTCTAAAAGAGATCGACAGAGATATCAAAAACAACAAAAAATATATCAAAAAGATCGATTTTTCGCATCTGCGCCGTTTGATTGGAGATGATGACGAGGATGCGCTAATCCAACAGCGCGTGTATGAGTTTTTTGTCTGCGAAGTCAAAGAATACTCGTAAATTTTTATCTTAAGAATTTTTTTAGTATAATCATCAGTTTTTGAAATTAGAAACGGAGAAAAATTTGGAAAATATCAGAAATATCGCGGTTATCGCACACGTCGATCACGGAAAGACTACCATCGTAGATGAACTTTTAAAGCAATCGGGAACTTTTAATAATCATCAAGAGGTCGGCGAGCGCGTGATGGATAGCAACGACATAGAGCGCGAGCGCGGCATTACGATACTATCTAAAAATACCGCTATCCATTACGGCGGTGTTAAAATCAACATCATCGACACTCCGGGCCACGCCGATTTCGGCGGCGAGGTCGAGCGCGTGCTAAAGATGGTGGACGGCGTACTCTTACTCGTCGATGCGCAAGAAGGCGTTATGCCGCAGACAAAATTTGTCGTCAAAAAGGCGCTATCTTTGGGGCTCAGGCCGATCGTAGTCGTAAATAAGATCGACAAGCCCGCAGCCGATCCGGACCGCGTGGTAAATGAAATTTTCGATCTTTTCGTAGCGCTTGACGCAAACGACGAGCAGCTCGAGTTTCCAGTTATCTATGCTGCGGCTAAAAACGGCTATGCAAAATACGATTTAAGCGACGAGAGCGCCGATATGAAGCCGCTTTTTGAGACGATCATCTCTCACGTTCCAACTCCGAGCGGCAGCGATGATAATCCTTTACAACTGCAGGTTTTCACGCTCGATTACGACAACTACGTCGGTAAGATCGGCATCGCTAGAATTTTCAACGGCACGATAAGCAAAAACCAAAGCGTTATGCTAGCCAAAGCCGACGGCACGCATATCAACGGTAGAATTTCAAAGCTGATCGGCTTTAATGGACTTGATCGTATCGATATCGACGCGGCAGGCACCGGCGACATCGTGGCGATTGCTGGCTTTGACGCGCTTGACGTAGGCGATAGCATCGTCGATCCCAATAATCCGATTCCGCTTGATGCGCTGCATATAGAAGAACCTACCCTTAGCGTAATTTTTAGCGTAAATGACGGACCGCTAGCCGGTACGGAGGGTAAATTTGTAACCTCAAATAAGATCGACGAGCGCTTGGAAGCGGAGATGAAAACCAACATCGCGATGCGCTATGAAAACGCGGGCGAGGGTAAATTTAAAGTAAGCGGTCGCGGCGAGCTGCAGATCACGATTTTGGCCGAGAATATGCGCCGCGAGGGCTTTGAGTTTTGTCTCGGGCGCCCGGAAGTCATCATCAAAGAGATCGACGGCATCAAATGCGAGCCTTTCGAGCATCTAGTCATCGACGCGCCCGATGATTGCACCGGTACCGTCATCGAAAAGCTCGGTCGCAAAAAAGCCGAGATGAAGGTGATGAATCCTACTGGCGACGGGCAGACGCGCATGGAGTTTGAGATCCCTGCGCGCGGTCTTATCGGCTTTCGCTCGCAGTTTTTGACCGATACTCGCGGTGAAGGGGTGATGAATCATAGCTTTTTGGAATTCCGCCCCTTCATCGGCGCGGTCGAGAAGCGACAAAACGGCGCGCTCGTGAGCATGGAAAACGGAGTGGCGCTAGGATACAGCCTGTGGAACCTGCAAGATCGCGGCGTGCTTTTTATCGCTCCGCAGGCGAAAGTCTATCTGGGCATGATCATCGGCGAACACAGCCGTCCGAACGATCTGGACGTCAATCCGATCAAGGGTAAAAATTTAACCAACGTCCGCGCCAGCGGCAGCGATGATGCGATCAAGCTCGTGCCGCCGCGAGCATTAAATTTAGAGCGCGCTTTGGAGTGGATCGAAGAGGACGAGCTTGTGGAGGTTACGCCCGTAAATATCCGCGTGCGCAAGCGATACCTGGACCCTACAACGCGCAGACGAATGGCGAAAAAATAGAATTTTTGGATGAAATTTTAAAATTCGGCGTGAAATTTAACTTTTAAATTTTACGCCTTTTTTTATAGCCAAATTTTAAAATTTGAGCTGCTAAAATTTTGCTAGGAGAGGCAATGAATCTTGTTTTATTCGACTTTGACGGCACGATCACGCGCGATGATTCGCTGCTCGAGTTCGTCGCCTACGTAGTCGGATTTAAGAAATTTTTTCGCGGGATTTTGGTGCTATCTCCCATTTTAGCGGCGTATAAGCTAGGTCTTGCGAGCAATAATTTTACGCGCAGAAAGCTCTTGGGCTACTTTTTTGCGGGCATGAGCGCCGATAAATTCGATAAAATTTGCAAAAAATACTCCACCACCCACATCGAAGATATCCTAAAACAAAGCGCGATGGACAAGATCGCGAGCTACAAAGCCGCGGGCGATAAGATCGTCATCGTCACCGCCTCGCTCGAAGACTGGCTGCGTCCGTGGTGTGACGCACAGGGCTTGGAGCTTTTAGGCACTAAAATACGGCGCAAAGGCGGCATCATCACGGGCGAGATCGAGGGGCAGAACTGCTACGGCGCGCAAAAGGTCGCTCGCGTGCGTGCAGCATACGACGTGCAGGCTTTCGATCGCGTCATCGCTTACGGCGATAGCAGAGGCGATCGCGAGATGCTTGAGTTCGCCGACGAGGCGCACTACAAGGCGTTTGAGTAAATTTCTGCGGCTACAAAGCTTAAACGATAGCATCTGTGGCGACCGCGCTTTTGCCGTGAGTCAGAATTTACCTCACGCGGAATTTTATCCTTTTAAATTTATCTCGCTTATCTGCGGAATTCTACACCGCACGATAAATTTATATTTTATCGCAGCGCAAAAGCCCTGAACTACGAAATTATGTTGCAGAATGGGATTTTAAAATTCTCGGTGCAGATAAAATTCTGAAATTCCGTCGTGCATAAAATTTTAAAATTTTATCGTAGCATGGAATTTTGCTCCGAATGGAATAGATGTTTTTAAACCGAGCGTAAGATAAAATTTAAAATTTTACGGAATTTATTGGTTACTAAAATTTCAAAATTTGCAGGTTTCAGAATATCTACTCGCCGCATACGAAGCGGAATTTTAAAATTTCAAAATTCCGCGCCTTAGAATTCTAAGGTCTAAAGCATGTTGTAAATTCCGTCTAGCAGGAAGTATTTTTTATCCGCAGTGCCGCGGTAAAATGGCTCGAAAGTGTCCTCATAAGCCTTTTTGAAAAAGCCCTCTTTGCTTAGCTTGATTTAGATCGGCATTGATGAAATCAAGCAGGCTTTGATTGCCTTTTTGCACGCCGACGCCTAAGAATTCCGCCGCGCCTAGGTTTTTAAACGGCACTTCGAGCGTATCGTCCACGACAGCATAGGCTAGGACGATGATGTTGTCATTGGCGTAACCGTCGGCTCTGCCGTCCTTCATCATCGCATAGCACTCGGAGGTATTTTTGCAGTAAACTAAATTGCTAAATTTCTCTTTGCGTAGATAGCGCTCGGTCATCGAGCCGTTTGGGTTCTTTTCGATTGAAATTCTCATATCGCGAACTTGCGCAAAGTCCTTCACTTGATCCTCTTTACGCGTTACAATGCCAAAATTTACCGATAAATACGGCAGTGAAAAATCCACCTGCTTCTTACGCTCTTGCGTAATCATAAAGGTGCCGATAACCATATCGACCTTGTTATTTTTCAAAAACGGGATTCTATCGCCTGCGGTTACGGCTACGAACTGCACTTCGCCCTTTTTATCGCCGAAAATATCTTTGGCGATTGAGCTAGCAAGCTCGATTTCAAAGCCCTCAAACTTGCCATTATTAGACTCGCTTAGTGGCGGACGACCTTCGCGCACGCCTACTCTGATAACCCCTGCCTGCCTGATTTCATCTAGTGTATTTGCAAAAATGCTAGCGCAAAATAAGGCTAAAATAAAAAGTAATCTCATAAAAGGCCCCCTACTTTTTAGTTTTGAAATAATTATAGCACTATATATTTTAGAG
>CAUSBF010000030.1:0-13114 GCA_963529595.1 uncultured Campylobacter sp. | reverse complement strand
GTCGTAGCGAGCGTAGGGCTGGAATTTTAAGCCGCTTTTGCGCGTGCAAACTACGATCGCAAGCGGCGCATCCTTCGTGCAGCCGCCGTAGGTGCCTACGCTGCTAAGTAGTGCAAGCGCGGTGCGATCGCGCACTACGTAAAACTCCCATGAGCGCTGGTTACCCGCGCTAGGGGCTTGCATCGCGGCTTTTAGCACGAGCTCGATCTGATCGTCGCTCGGCATTTTTTCGGTAAAATTCCGCACGCTCGTGCGTGTAAAAATTTCATTCATCGCTGCTCCTTTAAAATAAATTTCTAAATTCCGCTTTTTGCGAGCGGTAAAAAATGGAATTTAGAAGTAAGCTTGCCGCTGCGTTTGCTTGAGCCTTGCTTATACTTTACGCTTATTTAGGCGCTACGCGGCGGCCGATGCGCGCTAATTTGGTTTTGCTTGCCTGAGCGCGCCTCTTTTTGCTTCGGAGAGCGCGCAAAACTGCGATAAAATTTCAAATCGCACTGCTATGAAAATCCGCCACAAAGAACATTTGCGTAAACTTGGCTTGCTTAAATTTCGCTCACGAGCAAGCTCGCGACTCGCCTATTTAAATTTTTAATCCTAGACCGCTATTTGGCGCCCGCTAAAATAACCGCCGTATACATCGGCATGCGCGCATAGCTTGCGCGGTCCTTAAATTTCATCTCGCGCCGAGTCTGCGTCGATCTTTGCGGATAAAATTTTATCCTTCGCAGCAATGAAATTTCGCCTTTGCGCCGAGTAAATTTTATCTTCGTCGCTAGGTAAAATTCCGCTTTCGCCGCTTTGTATTTTAACCGCACGCGTCCGCAAAGCACCAGCTAGCCGTACCGCATGCAAAGCGCGCTCAGATCATCAAAAGCTCAAAATATCTAAAATTTAACCGCCAAACACGACTAAGCGGAGCCGCACGCCGAAACGCTATGAAATTTAAGCGTTAAACCTGCTCGCCTATCAGCCTGCGCACGACGTAGCTTGCGATGAAAAGCCCGAAGCTCGCAGTCACGCCCATGAAGCTACCCATCGATTTGACGCGCGGCGGCTCGCTCGAGCAGACGACGTCAAAATCGCCCGCAAAGCCGCGCTTTCGCAGCTCGTATCTGATCTTGCGCGCGAGCGGATCGCCTTGCGTCTGCCAGATTGATCGGATTTCGATTTTAGCGGGATCGAGCCTCTTTGCGCCGCCCATCGAGCTTATGAAGCCCGCGCCAGCCTCGCTACAGCGCAGCGCAAGCGCGATCTTAGCGCTCACGTCATCGATCGCATCGATTACGAAATCAAATTGCACTAGATCAAATTCCGATAAAAATTCCTCATCGATCCTAGCGGCGATCGGCGTCACGCCTTTAAATTTGCGCGCGAAAACCTCGCATTTTAGCTCGCCTACATGCTCGCTTCCGAACTGGCGGTTTTGATTGGTGATCTCGAAGCGATCGCAATCGATCACGCTTAAGCTTACCGCGCCGCTGCGGTACAGCGCCTCTATCGCCGCTCCACCCACGCCGCCGCAGCCGCAGATTAAAATTTTAGCGCTTTGCAGCCTTACGAAATCCTCGCCGAAAAGCAGGCGCGAGCGCGAAAAGCGGTCTATTACGACCTCACTCATCGTTTCTCATCCACCTTTCTAGCGCGCTCATCTGCTCGTGCGCGGTCAAATTTAGCTTGATCGGACTTAGTGTCGCCCGCCCCTCAAAAAGCACCGAAATATCGCTGTTTTCGTTTTTGCTTGCATCAAAACTGAGCGTAGATTTGCCTAGCCAATAATACTCCATCCCGCGCGGATTGCGGTTTAGCTGCGCGTCGGTATCATAGAGCTTCTCGCCGCACGGAGCGACCGTTAGCCCCTTAAAATCCTGCTTTGAAACGGCAGGGATATTTAAATTTAAAAACTGCTTCGGCGGCAGCGGAAAGCCTTTTTTAAAGATTTTCTCGACCAATTCCACCGCGAGCTCGCACGCGAGATCAAATCCGTATCGCTGCAGCGAGTCCGCGACGTAAAACTGGCTCACCGCAAGCGCGGGAATGCCTTGCAAAACCCCCTCCATCGCGCCTCCGCACGTACCCGAATAGGTCACGTCCTCCGCGACGTTGGCGCCGTGATTTATGCCGCTTATCACCAGATCGGGCTTGCGGTTATACAGCGCGCAGAGTGCCAAATACACGCAGTCTGCGGGCGTAGCGTCATCGAGTTTAAAAAATCCGTCGTCGAGCTTGATAAATCTAAGCGGACGGGTAAGAGTAAGCGAGTGCGAGCAGGCTGATTTCTCCGAGCTCGGCGCTACGATAGTGACGTTTGCGACCCCTCTTAGCGCGCTTGCGAGTTCCAAAAGTCCGCGCGCTTCGAATCCGTCGTCATTGGTGATTAAAATTTCTTTCATATTCTCTCTTTAGCTAAAATTTCATGACAGACCTATCAGAGCGGAATTCTGTCTGTAAAATTTTAGCGCTTAATTCTTTACTATGCAAAAATTGCTATTTAGCTTGCGTGGCATAAAATTCCGTCGCGCCAAATTTTTCAATAAAATTCCATGCGAACTTAAATCGCAAAATTCATAGAAAAATTCCGCCTTTTTGCTACGAAATTTTATCTTTTTTCGCTACAAATTTTTATAGCCTGACACGCAATTTCATCGCCTAAATTTCGTTTTCGAAATTCCTTAAATTAAATTTTGCGACCGCACTCCGCAACTCGCCGCAAAATTTCGCCTTTTAAATTTTCGCGCCGATATAAATCCGCGGCATAAAATTACGCGAGATTATCTATAACCCTGCTTTGCGGCATATCTCCTCGCTCACCTGCGAATCAAGTAGGTGCGAGCTTGGATAATCGTAGAAAAATCGATGCACTTCACGCACTCCGTTTCGCAATAAAGCTCGCGTACTAGGTGCGTTGCAGTCATTTTCGGTAATATCCTTGGTTAGCAATTTGAGATATTTTTGCCGATCGGAGCTTTTCAAGCTCGCCCAGCCAGGGCTTAGCGAGTAGGCATAGATCAGATCGCTTCCTTGTGCGCTAATTTCTTCGAGGAAGGCAAACTGCGCGACCTTAACGTGGGGCTTGGCGCCGCCTACGTCTGCTGCGATCTCGCTAGCTGCGGCTTTAGCGACGAGTGCGGGCGAGCCCAGCTTACTAAGCGCCTTAAAACGCGCCGTTACTGCGGGATCCTCGGTGACTTGACGCTTTTGGTATTTAGCTGCGCCGCAACCGCCTAGCAACATCACGAACGCCCCCGCAGCGGCTAAAATTTTAAAATTTTTCATCTTAAATCCTTTGTCGGCTTAATTTTAGCACATTTTGCTATAATTAACAAAAATTTAAAAGGCTAAATTTGAAATACCTAATCTCTTGCTTAGAGCCCTCGGCAAACCTGCATTTTAAAGAGGTTCTTGAGCATCTTAAAAAACTCGATCCCGCTTGCGAGATTTGCGGAATTTTCGATGAAAAGCTGGGTTCGCCGATATACAAAAGCAGCGAATTTTCGGCTATGGGCTTTGTTGAAATTCTGCCGCTAATTTTAAAAGCCAAGCGTGCGATAGCGCAGATGACGCGACTTGCGGCGGAGTGCGATCACGTGCTTTTGATCGACTCGCCCGCGTTTAATCTGCCGCTTGCCCGCGCGATCAAAGAAAGCGGCGCGCGCGCGGAAATTTCATATTATATCCTACCGCAGGTTTGGGCATGGAAGCCGCACAGAGTGGAGAAGCTGAAGGCGTTTTGCGACAATCTGCTCTCCATCTGGCCTTTTGAGGCGAAATTTTTCGGCGCGGACTACGAGGTAGATAAAGGCGCTGCATCGCAAGAAGCGGAGAGCAAAGACTCTGCGCTACAAGAAACAAAAGATAAAGACGCGGCGCCGAAAGAGGATGTCGCGCGCCAAAGCAGCCAAAGCGCCAAAACCGCAAAGTACTCTTTCGTGGGGCATCCGCTGCTTGACGAGATAAAATTCCAAAAATCAAGTTACGAAAAGCAGGGCAAGATCGCTTTTATGCCGGGCTCGCGCAGGGCTGAAATTTCAAGACTGATGCCGATTTTTAGAGCCCTTGCGCCTAAATTTGAAAATAGCGAGCGAGTCTTAATAATCCCGCCGCATCTGATGGATCAAAGAGATGAAATTTACGGACCTCTGGACGGCTTTAGCATCGCAAACGATACTCCAACCACGCTTAAGGATTGCGATTTTGCTTTCATCTGCTCGGGCACGGCGACGCTTGAGGCGGCGCTCATCGGCACTCCGTTCGTGCTGTGCTACAAAGCAAAGGCGTTTGACGTTTGGCTTGCGCGAAAGCTCGTAAAGCTAAAGCACGTGGGGCTTGCAAATATTATTTTTGATTTTTTGGGCGAGGAGCCGCTGCACGAGGAGCTTTTACAATCCGAAGTAAGCGCGCAAAATCTACTCGCCGCATACGAGCGCTGCGACGCTGCGAAATTTAAACTTGCGAGCAAAAAGCTGCGAGATTATCTAAAGCTCGGCTCCGGCGAAAACGTGGCAAGAATCTTAACGCAGCCCGCGAGCTAAAATTTTAAGGCTAAAGCTTATATAATTTGATAAAAAGAAAGGAAGATTATGACGACAGAACCAATGACGCTTTACGGATATGAAAAGATCACCTCCGAGCTCAAGGAGCTTCAGAGCGTGAAGCTGCCCCACATAGTCCAACAGATCGACATCGCGCGCGGACACGGCGATCTAAAAGAAAATGCCGAGTACCATGCGGCGCGCGAAGAGCAAGCGTTTTTGCTATCGCGCATCGCCGAGCTTAGCGACATCATCTCTCGCTCAAAGATCATCGATCCCTCTACCTACGAACACGACCGCGTAAAATTCGGCTCCACCGTTACCTTTATGGACGTAGAGACCGAGCGGGAGGAGGTTTACACGATCGTAGGCCTTAGCGAAGCGGACATCTCGCGTAAGCTCATCAATATTAACACGCCGCTTGCGCGCCAGCTTTTAGGCAAAGCCGAGGGCGATGAGGTGGTGCTTCAGCTGCCATCAGGCACACGCGATGTGGAAATTTTAAGCGTCGAATACAAGCCGATTAAATTTGAGAATTAGCGTGAAAAAAGTAGGCATCATCGGCGTTAGCGGTTATACGGGGCTTGAGCTGATTAAAATTCTACTTTCCCATACGAGCTTTGAAATTTCATATTTGGGCGCTTCGACAGATGGTGAAATAAGCGAAATTTTCCCACAGCTTCGCGGCGTGTTTGAGATGCGCGTAGAAGCCGCAGACGCTCGCGTTGCGGCGCAAAGATGCGAGCTTGTGTTTTTAGCGCTGCCACATGAAAAAGCGATGGAATTTGCCCGCGAAATTTTAAAATTTAAAAACGTCAAGGTAGTTGATCTATCGGCTGATTACCGCCTAAGTCGCGAGCTTTACGAGAAAAATTACACCGCGCATTTAGATCCTCGTAATTTAGCCCACGCCGTTTACGGGCTACCCGAGCTAAATCGAGAAAAGATCCGCACGGCGCGGCTTACGGCAAATCCGGGCTGCTATCCCACCTGCTCTATTTTGGCGCTCGCGCCATTCGTGCGATTGCTCGATCCAGATACCGGCGTATTTATCGACGCAAAAAGCGGAGTAAGCGGCGCAGGCAAGGCTCTTAAAGCAAGTAGCCATTTCGTAAGCGCGAACGAAAACGCGGGCGCCTACTCGCCGATCTCGCATCGCCACGCAGACGAGATCAAAGAGCAGCTGCAAATTTTAAAAGGCGGTGCGTTTAGCACGCTTTTCGTGCCGAATTTGCTGCCGATTACGCGCGGGATGCTAGTTAGCGCGTTCGGCGTGCTGCAAAAGAGCGTGGATGCAGAGGCGGTGCTGCGGGAATTTTACGAAAACGAGCCTTTCGTGCGCGTAAGAAATGAGCCTGTGAGTATAAAAAACGTCGCAGGGACGCACTTTTGCGATATTTTTGTAAAAACTGCGGGCGATAAAATTTGGATCAACTCGGCGATCGATAATCTTTTGCGCGGAGCATCGTCGCAGGCGGTCGCAAACGCAAATTTAATGTGCGGATTCGCCGAAGCTACGGCGCTACCGCGCATAGCGCACGGAATTTAAGCGATGAGCTTTTCGCAAAAGCCGCCACGTGCCGGAGCCTAGATGCAAAATGATCAAATTCAGACGATAAAAGCCGGCGCGATCTTTATCGGCGATGCGCATGCGGGCACAAGCAGGCCGCAATTTTTGAAATTCTTGCGCGCGCTGTGTTCTGCACAAAGCCTGCCGCCCCAAATTTTTATGATGGGTGACATGTTTGATTTTTTGGCAAACACGACCTACACGCAGCGCTTCTACGAAGAGGAGATCGCGCTAATAAACGAGCTGTCGCGAAAATGCGAAATTTTTTACTTCGAGGGCAATCACGATTTTAATCTGCACGAAATTTTCCCCCGCGCAAAAGTTTATCCAAACGCCGCGCAGCCCGTTAAATTTATCTGCGAGAGCGGCGAAGCGATACAGATTGCGCACGGCGATCTGTTTTTGCCGTGCCTGACGCAGTTTGCTCTGCTTTCGCTGCGAAACAGAGCTTTTCTGAAATTTATGGACCTGCTAGATCGCGCTTTAAAATTTAAAATTTCAAAGATGATCTTAAAATCGCAAGAGGGGAAAAACCTCTACAGAAAAATGCCAAATTTTAAGGATATAATCGCGCCGAAGATAGATTTTTACGCGGCAAATTTAATCATCGAAGGCCACTATCATCAAGATGAAATTTTATATTTCGGCGAGAAAAAATATATAAATTTATGCTCGTTCGGGGTCGGGAGCAAAATTTACGAGGTCGCAAAAGGCGAAAAATTTATGCTAATTCCAAAAAACTTAAACTTAAATTAGCTATAATTCCTAAATTTTTGCGAGGATATTTATGATAAAGCTTTGTGTTTTCGACTTTGATTCTACGCTGATGGATGGCGAAACGATAGGTTTTTTCGCCGCTAAAATGGGCACGCAGCGACAAGTTAGCGAAATCACGAAGCGCGCGATGGCGGGAGAGCTTGATTTTTTCGAGAGCCTTAGCGAGCGCGTGGCGCTGATAAAGGGGATGAAGCTTAGCGATGCTAAAGCTATCGCGGAAAGCCTGCCTTTCGTTTGCGGCGCTAGCGAGATCATCGCGTATCTGAAAAATAAAGGCATAAAAGTGATCGTCTTTAGCGGCGGATTTCATCTAGCCACCGACGCCGCGCAGAAAAAACTAGGCTTTGACGCGAGCTTTGCGAACTATCTGCATGAAAAGGACGGAATTTTAACCGGACTTTTCGGCGGCGAGATGATGTTTGGCTACTCAAAAGGCGCGCTGCTTGCGCAGCTTAAATCGCTGATGGGTTTAAAAGCAAGCGAGGTAATGTGCGTGGGAGACGGCGCGAACGACGTTTCGATGTTTCGCGAGGCGGGACTTACAATCGCCTTTTGCGCGAATGAAATTTTAAAAAGCGAGGCGAGCGTTTGTATTGAAAAAAAGGATTTGAAGGAGATTATGAAATATGTATGATAAAGCCCTAAATTTCAGCCTTTGGTGCGACTTTTTGGAGCGCGATTTTATCGATAAAGATTTCGACGAGCTGATCAAAAAAGGCATAATTAACGGCGCGACTTCCAATCCCGCGATCTTTAAAAACGCGATCCTAAGCTCTCCCGCATACGACTCGGCTAAAGAGGAATTTAGAAAAAAAGAGCCTAAAAAGCTGTATGAAATTTTAGCCACCGCGGATATCAGAAGCGCAGCGGAGAGTCTACTTAAAAATTTTATTAACGGCGATGACGGCTTTGTAAGTATCGAGGTCGATCCATATTTCGCAGACGACGCCGAGGCGATGTACCGCGAAGGTAAGCACCTATATAGCACGATCGGCATGCCAAACGTAATGATAAAAATCCCCGCGACCAAGGCAGGCTACGAAGCGATGCGCGATCTGCTAAAAAAAGGGATCAGCGTAAACGCAACCTTGGTTTTTTCGCCCGAGCAGACCGCAAAATGTATCGAGGCGATAAAAGAGGGGATCGCAGGCTTTCGTCGCTACTTCCCGAAAGCAAATTTACCAAAAACCGTAATTAGCATCTTCGTTAGCCGCTTCGATAGGTTACTGGATGAAAAAATGGCCGCGGCGGGCCTTCCTACCGGCAAAATCGGCACGATGAACGCTTCAAAATGCTACAATATCATCGCTAAAGAAAATTTAAACTACGTAAAACCGCTGTTTGCGAGTACGGGCGTAAAAGGAGACGATCTGCCGAAGGATTACTACGTAAGCGAGCTGATGTATCCGGGCTGCGTAAATACCGCGCCGCTTGAGACCATAGAGGCTTTTGTAAGCGGCGATCAAAAACCCAAAACGCCGCCTAGCGACGCGCAGATAGAGGAATTTTTCGCGCGCGTAGCGGAGGTGAAAATCGATATGAAAAAGGCGTATAAAAAGCTGCTGGATGACGGACTGGCGGCCTTTGAAGAGGCATTTAAAGAGATAATAAAAACACTTAAAAAGGAGAAATGATGGCGGGTTCTATAGATTATTCGCAGTATCAAGTTGACGCTTCTACGCTGGATTTTAAGCAGCGAGATAGGCTAAATAAATATCTGGAATTTCTAATCCAAAACGGCGGTAGCGACCTTCATATCAAATCGGGCGCGGTTATTAGAGGGCGCATCCATGGCGAGCTAGTAAAATTTAGCAAGACGCCATTTTTGAAAGAAGACGCGATGACGCTAGCTAAGGAGCTTCTCATCACGCGCTTTCCTGAGCTTATCGAGAAAAAGAGCGTGGATTTTACCTACAAGCTAAACGAAGATTATCGCTTTCGCGTTAATATTTTCTTTCAGATCGATGGTATCAGTGCGGTTTTCCGAACGATCCCGGTTAAAATTCCGGAGATTGACGAGCTGGGTTTGCCACCCTCGATCAAAGATATTTGCGACACGGCTATGCGCGGCGTCGTGCTACTTACTGGACCTACGGGAAGCGGAAAGACGACCACGATCGCAAGTATGATAAATCGCATAAATAGGCAAAGAACCAGCCACGTCGTTACGATCGAGGATCCCGTCGAGTTCGTATTTAAAGACGACAAATGCATCATCAATCAGCGCGCTATCGGCGAGGACTGCAACAACTTCGCCGATTCGCTTCGCGCCGCGCTGCGAGAGGATCCCGACGTTATATTCGTGGGCGAGATGCGCGATTTGGAGACGATCGAGACCGCACTTCACGCCGCAGAAACGGGACACCTCGTGTTTTCGACGGTGCACACCATCGATGCGAAAGAGACGGTAAACCGAATCATTGCGATGTTTGAGCAGGCTGAGCAGGAGCGTATCCGAATGACGCTAGCGTCCGTCCTAGAGGCGGTCATCTCTCAGCGTCTTGCCCGTACTATCGAGGGCAAGCGCGTGGCCGTCGTTGAAATTTTGCGCAAAAACACGCGTATTAAGGATATGATACTTGATGCGCGTGACGATGAAATTCCTGACGCGATCGCCGATGGTCGCAACACCTACGGCATGCAGACCTTCGATCAGCACCTGCTCGATCTTTATAGAGACGGCGTCATTACCCGCGAGGAGGCGCTGGATAAGGCCTCTAAGCGAAACGACCTCGATCTGCAGATCAAAAACGTCGATCTTGCCAAAAAAAGGGATTTGGCGGCAGAATCCGGAGAGAGCGCCGAGGAGATGCTCGCCGGCGAAGTCGTACAGCTAAAAGAGATCCGCTAAGTCGTAAATTTTAAAATTCTAAATTTTTGCAATTTAAAATTTTAAAGAATTCTGTCTGCTGCCGCGCGGGCAGAATTCTATTCGCTTGCTCGTGCATATACGAGTATGTCTTGAGTTCGCAGGATTTAGCGTAAATTTTAATCGGCTAAATTCCGTGCAATTTTACTTCTAAATTTCATCGTGGCGCTTAAATAGATTTAAAGCAACATTTAGCTATTATCACGCTTCATTTTTTCACAAAGGAAACCTAATGTTAGAAGGTATCGTTAGAGATAGTATCGGTAAAAGGGCTTCAAAATCCCTAAAACGAGATGGTTATCTAATCGCTAATATTTATGCGAAAGGATTTGAAAATATTAACGCAGCGTTTAAAGTAAACGACTTTATCAAAGCTATGCGCGCAAAAGAAGATCTTCCTTTCGAGGTTAGCGTAGGCGGTAAGACATATCGCGTCATCGTGCAAGAATACCAAAAGCACCCCGTCACAAATACCCTAACTCACGTAGATTTGCGAGTAGTTCAGGATGACGTCGTAAGCAAATATTTAGTGCCGGTTAAGGTAACTGGCGTCGCTAAAGGCTTAAAAAATAAAGGCATTTTGGTGCAATCCAAGCGCCGTATCGCCGTAAAATGCGCAGGCAAAGATCTACCAAACGATTTTACGCTCGATGTGAGCGATCTTGACGTAGGCGATTCACTTTTGATCCGAGACATTCCGGTAAAAGAGGGCGTCAGCATCATCCTAGACGGCTCGGTAGCGGTAGTCGGAGTTACTTCGGCTAAATAGGGGCGCCTATGATACTGATCGCAGGACTTGGGAATCCTGCTCAGAAATACGCAGACACCAGACACAACGTCGGTTTTATGCTAATCGACGAAATTTTAAAGACGGGCGGCTTTAGTGAGCTCGGCTCGTCCAAATTCCAAGGCGAGCTTTTTAAAAAGGGCTCGCTTCTTCTTTTAAAACCCCAAACTTTTATGAACTTAAGCGGCAACTCCGTAAAGGCGGTGAATGATTTTTATAAGCCCGAGCGCATCATTGTGGTGCACGACGATATAGATTTGGATCTAGGCGCCGTTAAATTTAAAAAAGGCGGCAGTAGCGGCGGGCACAACGGCATTAAATCGATTGATGCGCTAATCGGCGCGGATTACGAGCGCGTGCGTATCGGCGTGGGTAAAAAACAGCAAGGGCAGGACGCGGCAAATTTCGTGCTCGGAAATTTTAACGAAAGTGAGCGCGAGAAGCTGAGTGAAATTTTACCCTATGTCGCGCGCGCGGTAGAAGAGCTCATTTGCTCGGATATAGAGCAGATCGCGCAAAAATTTACGATTAAAAAGGCTATGGTGTGAAGTTATACGTAAAATACGCGGCTCTTTCCTATCTGAAGTATTTTTTTATCCTGCTAATAGCTCTTGAGTGCTTTTACGTAGGCATCGATGTGCTTACCAATCTCAAAGATTTTCCCTCAAGCGCGAATACTGCTCTTTTGTATATTGCTCTAACCGCAGCAGTCGCGCTTAGCTACACGCTGCCGCTAAGCCTCATTTTCGCGCTGATTTTAATGATGTTTAATATGATTAGAAGCAACGAGCTGGTGAGCTTTTATGCGCTTGGAGTTAGCAAAAACGCTCTGATCGTGCCGCCGTTTTTGATCGCGCTTTTTATCACCGCGGGCTTTATAGCTTTAAATTCCACCCCGTTTGCATACGCATTAAAATTTCAAAAGAATTTAACTGATTTATCGCCTACGGGAGGAGATATGTTTTTGAAATTTGAGGGTAAATATATCTACATCAAAGCTCTAAACGGCAAAAACGCAAATGATATAACGATCTTTGATGTGGGTGATAACTCCGTTGCTTCGCGCTCGCACGCAAGCTCTGGCGAATATGCAGGTAAAATTTGGCACCTGCGCGACGTAAATACCACTACTTTACCAGCGCAGCTTAAACTTGGAGAAAGTGGATTAAAAAGTAAGCTTAGCGCGCAGAGCGAGGCGCTTAAGGGCTTTGATCCAAGCTCAATTGCAAGCGTTTATGATACGAGTAATGTATATTCGATCAGGGATGCTTTGCGTTCGATCCGCACCTTTTCGCATCAAGGCGTAAATATCTCCACTATAAAAGCAAGTCTTTATAATATGATATTTTTTCCGTTGTTTGCACCTTTGGCGGTATTGGTTCTGTATTATTATCTGCCCGTTACGGGGCGATTTTTTAATCTCGCGCTGCTAAACTTTGGATTTTTTATCGCTACGCTATGCGCTTGGGGTGTGCTTTTCGTGTTGATTAGATTTTCTCTCAACGGCGTCATCATCCCAGAACTTGGCATTATCGTGCCCATAACAGCGTTATTAGGCTTTGCAGCATTTTTGGTTTTTAAGCATCGTTAAGCCTTGATTTGTTAGAATGGCGCAAAATTTATCGATGGAAATTCTATGGATTATTCAAGCTTAGCCCGCAAATACGGCACCCCTTTATACGTTTACGATTTTAACGAGATACAAAAGAATTTCATAGCGCTCAAAGAGGCCTTCGCAGCGCGCAAATCACTCGTCTGCTTCGCTATTAAAGCCAATTCCAACCTTAGCGTTTTAAAGTTTTTGTCAGATCTGGGTAGTGGCTTTGACTGCGTCAGCATCGGCGAGCTGCGCCGCGCTCTGTATATCGGCGCAAAGAGCTATAAGATCATATTCTCTGGCGTCGGCAAGCAAGACAGCGAGCTCGAGTTTGCGCTGGAGTCGGACATCTTGCTGATAAATTTAGAAAGCGAAGCCGAGATGCTGCGCCTGGAGCGGATCGCGCAAAAGCTAAATAAACCCGCTCGCATAAGCATCCGCGTAAATCCGAACGTCGATGCTAAGACCCACCCCTACATCTCCACGGGGCTTAGCGAAAATAAATTCGGCGTCAGCATCGAGACTGCGCGCAAGATGTATATCTACGCCAAAAAGAGCAAATTTTTAAATCCCGTCGGCATCCACTTTCATATCGGCAGCCAGCTTACGGACATCTCTCCGATCTGCGATGCCGCAAAGATCGTAAGCGATCTGCTGCGCGAGCTGCGAGCCCTTGAGATCGATATAAAATTTTTCGACGTAGGCGGCGGCATCGGCATCCGCTACGAGGATGAAAAACAGATCGTGCTCTACGACTACGCGCAGGGGATTTTGCGCAGCTTAAGCGGGCTAGATGTCACGATCGTGTGCGAGCCGGGGCGCTTCATCGCGGGGGCTGCGGGCGTCTTTCTTACCCGCGTGCTTTACGAAAAACAAAACTGCGGCAAGCGCTTCGTTATCGTTGACGGTGCGATGAACGATCTCATACGCCCGAGCCTCTACGGCGCGCACCATAAAATCGAGCTTGTAAGCGAGCGCAATT
>CAUSBF010000029.1:0-13367 GCA_963529595.1 uncultured Campylobacter sp. | reverse complement strand
ACTATACCTGCTCTTAAAACCTTATCGGCGCCTTTTCATTTCCCTCTAAAATATTTCCTAAAATAAAATTCCACTCCGCCGCGTAGTGAAATTTTACCTACGCTAGCTTTGAAATTTTACTTTCAGCCTCTATTAAATCTCTTTCGCGCCGATAAGATTTAGCTTGCGTCACTTTAAATTTTGCCCATCTCTATGCTGTGGTTTTTACTCACGCTTGTTTTTTAATCCCGCCCATATTTGCACCTAAAATAAGAGTTGTGTTACTTTATGAAATTAAATTTTTAACTTAACATTATTTTAAGCTCAATAAAAGAGAAAATTTGAAAGAATTTCGTTTGAAATTTCGCCTTGAGGGGTCTGCTATGAGCTGCGCTTTAAAAGAGCTGGACGTCTTGCTAGTCGAGGATGATACTAAATTACTAGCCTCGCTGCATAAGGCGTTTGAGGGTATTTTTAACAACGTTTACAATGCCCAAAACGGGCTTGAAGGTGTAAAAAAATTCAAAAAATTTAGCCCTAATCTCGTCATTACCGACATTCTAATGCCGATCGAGGATGGGCTTGAGATGATACGTCAGATTAAGCAGATCTTTCCGCATGCCCCAATCGTGGTGCTTAGTGGCTTCAGTAGGGAGGAGCAGCTAAAAGGCGTTATGGAGATTGGCGTAGAGCGGTATTACTTTAAACCGGTAGATATCGCCGCATTCGTGCTAGAGATAAGTGCACTGATGAAGTCTAAGCTGGACTCTGTACGAGTCGTAAATATGGGCGCAGGCTACGTATTTGACGGGCTTCGCCGTATTTTACTGAAGGATGGCGAGCAGATCGTGCTTACTAAAAAGGAGCTTTCTTTTGTTTCGCTGCTAGCCAGTCGCGTGGGCGAGCTGGTACTTTACGAGGAGATCAAGCGTTATGTTTGGACCGAAGGAGCCGTGAGTGATACGGCGCTTCGCACCTTCGTCAAGCGTATCCGCGATAAAGTGGGTGGTGAAATCATAAAAAACGTCCCGAGCCTGGGATACAAGATCGAGCTTGAGCCCGCTTAAATTTGATCGCGTTTTTGCCGCTTTGTAATTTACGGAATCCACTCGTAAAATTTTGCGTCGAAATATGTCGCGATTAATGCGGAGCGAGGTAGAATTCCGCGCCAAAGCGCCGCAGATTAAAATTTTACGCTCATCCAACTTACTAAATTTGACTTGATAAAATTTAACCTCTCAAGCTTTTCAAAAACTTCTTTGCTTAAAAGCCCAAACTAAAAATTTCTTGCTAAAATATCGCAAAATTCCGCGTTCTGCGAATCGCTCATAAAGGATTTGTTTTGAAAAATTTGCCCTCTAAAAATCTCTTTGTCTACACTAGCTCGCGTGCGCTACGCGCGGCGCTGCAAAGCGAGGGCGGCGGCGTGCTGGCGCCAAGGATTACTTTGGCGGAATTCTACGAAAAGGCGCTTTTTGTACCGGATCTTGTCGCTTGCGGCGAGATAGACCGCGCGCTTTTTATGAAGCAGGCGGTGAGTGAGAGCAAGCGCGCAGGCGAAAGGCTGAAATTCCCTAGCGAGCTTTACGAGTTTATGCGCAACCGCGAGTATCTTTTCGGCTTTTTCAAGGAGCTTGCGACGGAGCGCGTGAGTATCGATGCGCTCGATCTTAGCGACACCTACGCGTGGTATGCCGAGCATTTTGAAATTCTGCGAGAGCTAGCGGGGGCGTATGCAAGGATTTTGCGCGAGCATGGATTTTACGACGAGATCACGCTGCCCGCGCTTTATGAGCTAAACGAATCCTATTTGAGCGGATTTGAGCGGATAGAAATCAACATCGACGGCAATCCTAACGCATTTGAGTTCGAGGTTTTTAAGCGCGCTGCGGAGCTGAGCGAGGTCGTACTGAGCTTTAGAGCCACGACTTTAAATTCCAAGCCCGTGCGCGCGGTGGAGGAGCTTTGCGGCATAAGCCTAGAGCTAGGTTTTGCCTACCGCGTAAATCTTAGTACGGGTGAAATTTTAAGCCGAGAGTTGCTAAGCGTGGGCGGAGCGGTTGTGTGTAGAGGCTTTGAGCTGCGAAGCTTGCAGGCGAGCTATGTTTTTGAAAAAATTTCATCCTTCGTGCGTGCAGGCATCGCGCCGGAGCGCATCGCGGTGATTTTACCCGACGAGAGCTTTGCCGGCACGCTACGGCTTTACGACGAGCGCATCGCAAGGGCTCGCGGCTCGCACCGCATGCTAAATTTTGCGATGGGAGAGAAGCTTAAAGATAGCTTATTTTACGTAACGCTAGAGAAAATTTCGCAATGCTTAAAAGAAGCGCGCACGCCGAAATTTGGCGTAGAATACCACGCATTAAAAAGTCCGGACGGAGGATTTTTGGATACGGGGGATTCCGCAGTACAGCAAAATTTAGCGCTAGGGAATTTCGCTTCGGAGAATTCTATTTCGCAAAATTTAGCACAGCAAAATTCCGCGTTTGATTGCGAAATTTTTTCAAATTCTAAAACGGATTTAAATTTTATGTCTGCGCGAGAGTTTGAAAATACGGAAAATTTTGAAATTCTGCGCGAAATTTCGGCGGAACGCACGCATAGCGCGGAGGAGCAAAGCCTTTCGGTAGAGTTTGCAGAGTTGCAAGAGCCTTTGGAGTGTGCGCAGCAGCGCGATTATTCGGTTAGCGCAAAACGGCAGGAGCTTTCAAAGAAGCAGCAAGGGAGCCTAAAATACTCTATGCAGCAGGAGCATATAGAGCTTGAGGAAGAAGATGGGTATTCAAAAAGCCCTAAACAGCGCGATCGCTTTAGGCACCCTAAAATGCGCGAGGGCGCAGATGAGTATCCGCAGCGCCCAAACCCACAGGAGCTTGATCTGTTTTTTGCGAGTGTGGGCGTGGATGAGGCGCTTTTTGGCGAGTTTGCGCGCGATTTTGCAAAGCAAGTAAGTTTCGAGCATTTTGAAGAGCTAATTGCTAAGCTCGCTTGTTTACCTAAAATTAGCGACGCGCTACTGCAAGAAAAGCTAAAAGAGCCGCTATATCTAATTAAAATTTTGCTTCGAAAATTTAAGGACGAAAACCTAAGCTTGGGCAATCTAATCGATCTTTTTTTGTTAGAAATTTCGCGCATTAAGCTTGATGATGTTCGTGGCGGAAAGGTCACGGTAATGGGGCTTTTAGAGAGCCGCGGGCTGCAATTTGACGGCGTGATAATCATCGATTTTAACGACGATCTGGTGCCTAAGCGGGTGGGAAACGAGATGTTTCTAAACGCCGCGCTGCGCGCCAGAGCGGGGCTCATCAGCCACGCGGACCGCGAAAATTTACAAAGATTTTACTACGACGGCTTGCTAAGAGGCGCTAAAAAAAGCGCGATTTGCTATCTGCAAAGCGTCGAGAAATTGCCTTCGCGGTTTTTGAAAAGCTTTGAAGTGCAACAAGACGCGGAATTTTCGCAGGAGGATTATTTGCGGCTTTTTGGGAGAGAGGAATTTAAGCCCGCCTTATGCGGACAAGAAGATCCTGTGGCTCGCCATGATTTTTTTGCCGAGGAGCTATCGTTTTCGCGGCTGGATACGTTTTTAGAATGCAAGAGGAAGTATTATTACCGCTACGTTTTCGGGCTAAAAGAGGGGCTAAAATTTGGCGAGGATAATGCACTTTTGGGCAAAATTTTACATACGAGTTTTCAGCGTTTATACGAGCGAGCGGGGATGAAATTTAGCATGGAAAAATTTCGCCCTATTTATTCGCAGCTTGCGCGAGAAGCAGGGATTGCGCGCTTTGATGCGGAGCTTGAGCTAAAAGCTGTAGAAAAGCTAGCTAAGCTTTTAGAAGAGCATGAGCAAATTTGGAGCTTTAGCGGTAGTGAAGTATCGCTAAAAGGCGAGCTTGACGGAGTGCGGCTGAGCGGGCGGATCGACCGCATCGACGAAGATAAGGCAGGGCGGAAGTTTATCATCGATTACAAACGTGGTTCAGCTAAAAAACATATGGAAAAATTCCAGCTTACGTTTTATCGCGCGCTTTTAGCCCAAGAGTGCGAATGCGCCTATCTGTCGCTAAAAGATTGCGCGTTTGCGGCCCCTGGCGACAAAACGCCTAGCTTAGAAAATCTGCGCGAGGCGCTAAGCTCTATCGGCAAGGAATTTGCGAGCGAGGTCGCTTTTACGCGCACGCAGGCGGTGCAAAGCTGCGAATACTGCGATTATAAAATCATTTGCAAGGGGCAGATTGATGGCAAAATTTGAAAATTATCTGGCGCTTGAAGCAAGCGCAGGCAGCGGCAAGACCTTCAATCTTGCGGTCAGGTTCATCGAGCTGGTGCTAAAAGGCGAGCCGATCAATGAAATTTTAGCGCTTACCTTTACTAAAAAAGCGGCTGCTGAGATGAAAACGCGTATCGTGGAGAAATTTCAAAATTTGCTTATCGCGCGTGACGGCGCTCTTGTGCCAAGCCCCGAGCTGGCGCAAATTTGCGAGGATCTAAATATGAGCGCGGATGAGGTTTTGGCGGCGCAGCAGCGCCTACTGCCTAAATTTTTAAGCGAGAGCCTAAACGTCTTTACCTTCGATGCGTTTTTTGCAAAGGCTCTGCGCTCGTTTGCGCTAAATAGCGGCATCGATCCGGGATTTGAAAACGACGAAAGCATACTAGGCGTGCAGCAGGCGGCGTTTTTAGGCGCGATTTGTAAAAACGAAGCGCTATTAAGAGAGGTCGTGGATTATGTAAGCGACTCAGGAATGACAAAGAGCGAGTTTTTAAATAGCTTGCAAAGCATTTGGAGAGGAGATATAAGCATAAATCCGCCCACGCTTCCCGCAAGCTCCGCGCTAGCAGAGATAAATGAAATTTTATCTCGCTTGCAAAAAGCGGCGAGAGATGCGGGCGTAAGCGCTGGAGCCGTAAATGGGCTAAGCCCTGTTAGTGATCTGTCAAAATTATCCTCTGGTTTCATTCTTTCGGCTCTTGCCAATGGCAGTTTCGATTATCCGCGTTCGCAGCTTAAAAAAATTTCGCATCTTGACGGCGAGCTAGCAAGGCTGAAAGACGCCATAGCTCGCGAAATAGCGTGGATGGATGCGGTATATGCGGCTAAGCTGGCAGGACTAATTAAAATTTATGCCGAAGCGCTTAAATCGGTGCAGCGCAAAAGCGGCAAGCTCACGTTCGGCGATGTCACCGCAGCTGTGCACTCGCTGCTAAATCCAAGCGCAGAGGCGTTACAGGGCAATCGCGAGCTTTTGTATTTCAGGCTTGATTCTAAAATCACGCATATTTTAATCGACGAATTCCAAGATACTGACATTTGCCAGTATGAAATCATGCTGCCGCTAATCTCCGAGGCGCTTGCTGGCAAAGGGGCGGAAGAGCGCTGCGGTAGCTTTTTTTACGTAGGCGATAAAAAACAGAGCATCTATAAATTTCGCGGCGCGGAGAGAAAAATTTTTGATATTTTGCGCGAGCAGTTTAGTCAAATCAAAACGCATAGTCTGCCGCGCAATTATCGCAGCTTAAAACTCATCGTAAAATTTGTAAATGAGATCTTGCGCGATAAATTTGCGTCTTATGAAGATCAAATCGCAGCAAATAAGCTAGATAGCGATCTGCCCGCTTCGGTGCTGCAAAAAATCAAGGGCTATCCGCTTTCCCATCCACAAATGCCGCTATTTGAGGTACAAAGCGACGATTACGGCTACGTAGCGGCATTTTCATACGACGACGTGCTAAAGGGGGCTGCGGAGCAAGCGCGCAGACTTGTTGAGGAGTGCGGCGTAAGAGCTGATGATATCGCGATTTTATGCTGGAAAAACGAGCATGTAAGCGCGCTAAAAGAGATGCTATCAGAATTTTGCGAGGTGTGTAGCGGCTCAAATAAGGCTCTGCGTTGCAGCGAGCAGGTAAATGCCGTAATTCAATACGCGAAATTTTGCGTAGGTGGCGATGAAATTTATCTGCGAAACGCCGAAGCGATTTTAGGGAGGCAGCTTAAAAAGATAGCGGTCGATCTGCATAAAAACGCGCAAAAAACGGCGGAATTTATCGCTAGCTCACTGAAATTAAATTTTGTCGATCCGGATCTGCTGCTATTTTTTGGGACGCTGGCAAAATTTAATAGTTTTAGCGAGTATCTGTTTGCAAACGACGAAACGGAGGTATTTGCCAAGGAACAAAGCGGCATTAAAATTATGACCGTGCATAAGTCCAAGGGGCTTCAGTTCCCGCACGTAATCGTCTGCGACCGCATCGGGGGAAAAGATCGGGGTGAGAGCTCAAAGCTCGCGACGGACTATGATTTTACCACGCATAAGTGGAGAATTTTTTATAAATTTGCGAGCAGAAAAAGCCTGGATACGGAATTTGCAGCATTAATGGATGAAAACGATCGCTCTGCGCATGAAGAGGACATAAACAAGCTCTACGTGGCATTTACCCGCGCCGAACGCTCGCTCATCATCGTAAAACGCTCCGAGGAAAAAATAGATCAATACAATTATAGCTTTTTTTCGCCTTACGCTAAAAAGACCAAGGGCGCGGGCGTCGTGGAGTGGCTGGATATCCCGGATTTTCAATACGGCTACGTAATCCCAAGCTCCGTAAAATCAGAAGAGCAGTCGTCGCGAAAAAAGATCGCGCTCGTAGCGGGCGAGCCTCAAGGCGCGCAAGAAAAAGCAGGCAGCGGCGAAACGGAAGCGCTAAGCGCGATATATTTCGGCGAGGCGCTACACTATGCTCTGGAGATGAGCGAAGGCTTTACGGCAGATGAAATTTTGCGAGGAGTAAACCTGGCAAGAGGTCGCTACGCTAAATTTTTAAACGATGCGGATTTTGAAAATATCGCGGCGCGGGCGCTAGGATTAAGCAAAAACGAGGAATTTTTGGCTTTGATAAGAGGCGCTCAAGCTTATAAAGAGATGCCGATAAAAAGCGCGGAGGGTGAGCTTTTGCGCGTGGATCTGGCGTGCTTTGGGCAGGATGAAATTTTGCTTTTTGATTACAAAAGCTCCGAAAAATACCTCGCGCAAAACAAAGCTCAAGTGGCGCGATATAAAAGCGTAATCCGAGATTTTTATCCGCATGCGCAGGTGCGCGCCTTCGTGCTGGTGCTGGAAACCGCGGGCGCTAAGCTGATCGAAGTGAATGAGGAGGGATAAAATTTTAAAATTTAGATGAAATTTGAGCGCAGATAGATTAAAGATAGCTTAAATTAAGCTATACATAAGGATATTTCTATATAATCACAGCTCAAATTTTAATAAGGCGGAAACCATGACAGAAATTACAAAGCCTAGCGAAGTTAAGCGCGACTGGGTCGTTATCGACGCGACCGACAAAAGATTCGGTAGAATGCTTACCGAAGTTGCGGTATTGCTACGCGGCAAACACAAACCAAGCTATACTCCAAACGTGGATTGCGGAGACTACGTCGTTATCATAAACGCTTCAAAAGCCGTATTTACCGGCAATAACAAGGGCGACGATAAACTTTATCACAGCTACTCGGGCTATTTCGGAAGCGTAAAGAGCGTGAAATTTCAAGACCTGCTTAAAAATAATCCCGCAAAGCTCTACAGACTTGCGGTTCGCGGCATGCTTCCTAAGACGAAGCTCGGCAAGGCGATGATCAAAAAGCTATTCGTATATGAAGGCGGCGAGCACCCTCATACTGCGCAAACAACTAAAAAAGGAAAATAATCATGGCGACAATTTATGCAACCGGAAAGAGAAAAACTGCCGTAGCTAAGGTTTGGGTAAAACCTGGAAGCGGCAAGATCGTAGTAAACGGTATGGATCTAAACACCTGGCTAGGCGGTCACGAAGCGATCAAACTAAGGGTCGTTCAGCCGCTTTTAGCGACTAAACAAGAGACGTCGATGGATATTACCGCACAGACTTTGGGCGGTGGATATTCGGCTCAAGCGGATGCTCTAAAGCACGGAATTTCAAAGGCGCTTGCCGCGATGGATAAGGATTTTAGAGCGGCTCTTAAGCCAAAAGGTCTGCTAACTCGCGATAGTCGCGTGGTCGAGCGAAAGAAATTCGGTCGCCGCAAAGCGCGTAGAAGTCCGCAGTTCTCTAAGAGATAATGTTTTTTACAAATTTGTGGCGAAATTGTCGCAAATTTGTAAATTCTTTAAAAATTTTATGGTAATATCGAATTATAACTTTATTTGAAAGGATGTTTAATGAAGAAAGTTCTACTTGCATTAAGCTTGTGTGCATCCGGCGCATTGTTCGCTAGCGATGCTGATTATCACTGGGAGATCACCCCTACTATTGGCGGAATGACTCATGAGGGCAATATGGATTTGGATTCGAATTTTATGTTCGGTCTACGTCTTGCCAAAAATCTACAAGATTCGTTTATCGATCAAGTAGAGGTTGGTTTTGATTACTCTCGCAATATCGGCGTAGAGGATTTAGCTCACAGAGTAGGCAACGATAAGCCTGACGCTAAATATTATCACATCAATGCTGTAAAAGATTTGGTAAATTTCACCGATAATTTCAAATTATACGGCTTGCTAGGTCTTGGCTATATGGATTACACTAAAGACGTTTACAACGATGGCGATCAAGATAGCGGCTTCGGTCAATACGGCTTGGGTCTAAAATACTATATCACCGACAACTTCGCTACAAAACTTGAAGCACGCGATGCTATCAGATTTGACGACGGCAACCACGTATTGTTCTATACTCTAGGCTTTGCAGTTGATTTTGGCAAGAGATATGCTGATGCAGCTCCAGTTGCTCCGGCTCCTGCAGGTTGCAAAGACGCAGATAACGACGGCGTATGCGATAATGTCGATAGATGCCCAGGCACACCTGCTGGCGTAGTTGTTGATGAATACGGCTGCGAAAAAGTTATTAGATTAAATTTGGGCGTAAATTTCGCTACAGATAGCTCAAAAATTTCTCCTGAGTTTATGAACCAGATCAAAAACGTAAGCGACGTGCTAGTAGCTCACCCTGATTACAAAGTAATTCTAGAGGGTCACACCGATAGCACCGGCTCGAATGCATATAATCAAAAGCTTTCTGAGCGCAGAGCTGCTGCAGTTGGAGGTGCGCTTAAGAGCTTCGGCGTAGATGCTAGCAGAATCACCACTGTAGGATACGGCGAGACTAAGCCTATCGCTACAAACGCTACTAAAGCAGGCCGCGCTCAAAATAGACGCGTTGATGCTAAATTTAGAAAATAATCTTTTCTAGATCCATATGAGCGGAGCTTCGGCTCCGCTTTTTTTATATCCAAATTAAATTTCAAAATGCCAAAATTCCAAACCACTCTGCTTTTTGATCTCGATGGTACGCTCATAGACTCCACGCCCGCGATACTGGATGGCTTTCACTACGCGTTTGCGCATTTGGGCGCTGCAGAGCCTAGCGACGAAGCGATTAAAAGGCTTATCGGGCATCCGTTAGAGGTAATGTTTGAGCGTCTAGGTGTGACGCGCGATGTGCAGAATTTAGTGCTCGCCTACAAACAGCGATACGCGCAGATATTTTTGGATCAGACCGTTTTGCTAAGCGGTGCGCTCGAGGCGGTTCGTGCGGCGAGCGAGTTTGCAAATTTAGGCGTCGTGACGACCAAGACGTCGAAATTTTCTAAAATTTTATTACGTCATCTTGGTATCGCGAAATTTTTTGGCACCATCGTCGGGCGAGAGGATGTGCAAAACCCCAAACCAAGCGCCGAACCGATCTTAAAGGCGCTCGAAAATTTAGGAATTTGCGGCGCGACTGCTAGCAAAAGCCCGCATGCTGCTTGCGGTAAAACTCACGACGCGACTGCCGATGAAAATACAAGCGCTGCTAGCAGGAGCGCGATTTTGAGTGAAATTTCAGCACCTGATTTAAAGAGCCTTCTTGCGCTTGATCCTGATCCTAGCAAAGTTTACGAGCAAAATTTAAGCAGCATCGCGAGTCAAAATTCCGATATAATTTCGTTTAAAAATTTAAGCGAAGTAAAGAGTGATAGACACGAGGTTGGCGACAAGGGCCAAAAGAGCGGTATCGGCATCGAGGGCGAGAGCTATAAAAGCGGTGCGCGCCGCAGTAAAATTTACGATACGCACGAGTTAAATTCCGCTCCTTGTTATGACAAAATTTGCAGCAATGAAATCCTGTCTTCTGTTAGCCAAAATATCTTTATGATCGGTGATACGTCGCTTGACGCCATCTCGGCAAAGTCGGCAGCGGTGCGAAGCGTGGGCGTAAGCTGCGGTTACGGCAGTGCCTCGGAGCTACGGGCGCATTTCGAGTTCGTATGCGCGGGCGCAAAAGAGGCGGTTGAGCTGATACGCGAAATTTCATCAAAATTTTAGGTGCAATAAAGCGAATTTTTTCTAGCTTCGATGCGCTATTTTCGCAAATACTTATAAGCGAACCCGTGCCCGAAATTTAAAATTTTCAATTAATTTTTGAGTTTTAAACAGCACGCGATATGAATTTGCTCGTGCTATTTAGCTGGAAAGCAAGGCGCTTTCTAAGTGTTCAAATGATAGGCGGAGTTAATTCCGCATATTTCTGCTCTGGTCTAGCAAAATAGCCTGTGCCTTATAACGCGATATATGAGAGATTTCACTTTATTCGTCGTGCTTGATTTGATTCGTCGAATGTTTGGTATTAACACAATATATGGGAAAAATTCCGTCGCAGTCAAATTTTATGCAATTTTACAATGTCTTTTGAGCCTGCAAAGGGTTTTTACAAGAAATTTTATGTAAGTTTCGTGCTCAAATTTTGGCTTTGATTTTAGTTAAACTCCACATAATCGCGATAAATTCTACGCTTCGCTTGAGGCAAGTATTTGACAGGCTTTTTGTGCGATCTTGCCACAAGTCTATTTGACGCTTATTTAGGGCGCTACATTCCGGGTTTTGTCGCAATTATGTTCGCTGCGGATTTTCGGTGCGATTTATATCATTTAAGGCCGCGCCCGCGCCCAGCGAGCACTAAACATATATGTTTTGAAGACAGGCTTATATGCTAAAATTTCATCCTGCGACAAATAAGCTCACAAAGGCGTAAATATAGGATAAACTAGCCAAATTTTAAAATTTAGCTCCGCGGCGAAAGCCATATTATTTTATCGGAGCCGATGAAAGCAGCGTTGGCTTTTGCGTTTGAATTTTATCGTTTCGGCGCAGCAGGGCTTTAAATTTAATCTAAAATTTTACGAAATTTTAAAATTCCGCCCGCTCTTATGCTTTTTTAAAGCAAAATTCTATAAAATACCGCTTCCGCAATGGGCTATCGTCTAATGGCAGGACAACAAACTCTGGATTTGTGAATATAGGTTCGACCCCTATTAGCCCATCCATCCGAATTTTAATTTCCTTTATCATGCTAGTTTTTGAAATTAATTTGCGCGTCATTTTTGCAGATCGTAGCAGCATTCGCCGGCTAAAGCAAATTGCGCCAAGCCATAAATAGGCAAAATTTTATCGAGCCAATAAGTAAGTTTGCCGCTTTAAAGCGGCGGATTATTTGATTTTTTCTTTGCCTTTGTAAGTGGCGATGCTGTGATACGAGCCATCCTTTTTAAACGCTACCACATCATAGACCTCGGGCTGTGAGCCTTGCTCCATACCTGGCGCTTCTAGCGGCATGCCAGGCACTGCTATGCCGATGATGTCTTTAGGCTTATTTTTTAGTAGCGTGCGGATCTCACCTGCTGGCATATGCCCTTCGACTACATACCCATCTATGATCGCGGTGTGGCAGCTAGCGAGCTCCAGCGGAAGCCCAAGCTCATTCTTCTTCTGGATAAGCGGCTCGTCAGCCAGCGAAATCATCTCGACTTCAAATCCGCTTTGCTCCATGTATTTTGCCCAGTTGTGACAACAGCCGCAACTCTCGCCGTGATAGACCTTGACATGTTCGCCCGCCGAGACATAACTTCCTAATGCCACTAAAAGCGCACCTGCAAATAAAATTTTCTTCATATTTTACTCCAGTGATTAAAGGTCCTCGATTATACAATACGAATAGTAAATTTTTAAGAGTGAACCGTAGAATGTTAAGATTAGATTTGGTGAAGCATTACCCGCTCGTAAGCCGAAATTTTACGAAATTTTAAAATTTCGGCGTCGCGGATAAATTGGTTATAGGCACTGAGAGAGTGCTGATTTGATAGCGGATTTTGATACGTAGCCTTCCGAGTCGCTGGTAAGTGATACGTCGCAGCCTGGCTTATAGTTTTTCCAGGTATAGATGTTGCCGTTGTCTTCGGTTGTTTTGATGGAGTCTGGCTGTTTATTCCATGCAGAAATTACTTGATTGATATGAAATGCATCGCTGCGATCTTTCGGCGCATTAGTCATGCCTGTGCTATCGGGCAAGGCCGTTTCGACCATATCGGTGGTGCCTGCGGTGGAGACCTCTTGGACTTTATCATTTACGCCGCCGATATTTGTTTTACTGCTTTGGGATTTTGTTTGATTGCGTACTCCGCTTGGTTCGTTGGATATATTCCAGTTGGAACAACCGATAAAAAATACCGCTGCTACGAGCGCAGCTATTAAATTTCTCATAAAATTCTCCTTCAAAAATTTCGTTGCGATAGTAGCACATTTATCTTTAGTTTAAAATAAATCCGAGCCCTTGAAATTTGAAATTTCGTAGGAATTTTGTGAGGCGTTTCAGTAGGAATTTATAAAATTTGAGATAATATTGCAACTTTTCATACCAAACGGGCTTTTAAATTTTGCACGGCAAATGCCTTTTTGGCTACCAAATTTTAAAGGATTTTTGATGTATGCTATCATCAAACACGGCGGCAAGCAGTATAAGGTCGAAGAGGGCAACTATCTAAATTTAGACCATTTTAATGCTGAGCCGAAAGCAAAGCTCGAGCTTAGCGAAGTTTTAGCGCTAAACGATTGCGAGTTAAAGGTAGGAGCACCGTTCGTAAAGGGTGCCAAGGTGGTTTTGGAGGTCGTTTGCGAGGGCAAGGATAAAAAAGTCGTTATCTTCAAAAAACGCAGACGCAAAGATTCAAAAGTAAAACGCGGCTTCAGACGTCAATACACCCGCGTCAAAGTCGTTTCGATCAACGCATAAAGGATAGGAAATGGCACACAAAAAAGGTCAAGGCTCAACCCAAAATAATAGAGATTCCATCGGACGCCGCTTGGGCGTCAAAAAATTCGGCGGCGAGTTCGTTCGCGCAGGCAACATCATCATCCGCCAGCGCGGCACTGCGACGCACCCGGGCTGCAACGTAGGCATGGGTAGCGATCACACGATTTTCGCGCTGATCGACGGCGTCGTAAAATTTGAGCGAAAAGATAAAAATCGCAAAAAAGTATCGGTTTATCCGGCTGCGTAAATATCGCTAAATCTTCGGGGGCGCAAGCCCCTCTTTTAAATAA
>CAUSBF010000028.1:0-13563 GCA_963529595.1 uncultured Campylobacter sp. | reverse complement strand
AGTTCTTAGGCAGCTTGCCGCGCGATTCGTTCGTAGGCATCGGCGTATCGGGGATGACGACGACCGCTTGCAGATCTTGCGAAATTTCGCATTTTTGCGTGCGAACCGTCTTGCCGTCCACGACGCTACTGACAAAGCCGCCGAGCGTCGCGGGCGCGATATTATCCGGGTGGTTTTCGTATTCCAGCGCCGTGTTTAAAATTTTAGCGCGATCGATCTCAAACCCGCAAATTTTATAAGCGCTTGCGATGGCGCCTACGATCACGGCCGAGCTGCTGCCCAGCCCACGCGAAAATGGGATGTTGTTGTGAAAGGCGAATTTAAAATTTATCTCTTGCCCGCCGCCTAGTTTTCTGTAAATTTCATTGAAAATATTCAAAAAAGCGGTGCCCTTCTTAAGCCACGCTCTGTCGCTGCCCTCACCGCTAAGCGATACGCAAAAAAACTTCTGCTCGGTAATTTCTACTTCGTTAAATAGCCCTAGGCTAAGGCCGAGCGCGTCGAAACCGGGGCCTAAATTTGCGCTCGTCGCAGGAATTCTTATAATCAAGCTCTCTCCTAAACCGCTTCTATGATGTAATTTGGAAGTATATCATCGCTTTTATTTAAAACCGATAAATCCTGCGGCAAAGATAGCGTGGCGGGGGCGCATTTTTTCATTTTGATTTCGCCGCGATCGTAAACGTAGCTGAAGTTTTTATTCGCCCTGATCGGCCCGAAGCCGCTTAGCTCAAAGCCGCTGATCGCGTACAGCGGCACATCAAGGGCGATGCTAAGCGTGCGCAAAATCACGTAACTTATCTTCATGCCCATAAAGCTGCCGGGAGTATTTGCGTAGATGAGCTCTTTGATTTTATAAGTTTTTAGAATTTCGCTAAATTTAGCAACCAGAAATTTATCGGCTTTTTCGCCTTCAGCGCTTGAAAATTCCGCTATCTTAGCGCCGTTTTCATACACGCCGAGCAAGCATGGAGCGCTAAGAGCAGCGATTAGAATTTCAACCTCTTTGATTTTGCAGCCTTAAGCAAAGACTTTTTGATATTCGCGCACAACCTCGGCGGTAAGATCTACAAGCTCGAAATTTTTAGCGTCGGCAAGGACTGCCAAAGTTAGTTTATGATTTAGATCGTGGCTTCCCGCAAATGCCGTATAATCGCCCAAAATCGGAGCGCCCACGAGCGCAAGATCGCCGATCGCATCTAAAATTTTATGGCGGACGAACTCGTTTTCAAAACGCAAGCCCTCGGGGTTTAAAATTTTATTTTCATCGATTACGACGGCATTTTCCAAGCTGCCGCCTAGAGCTAGCCCCATAGAGCGCAGCGCTTGCACATCTTTTAAAAATCCAAACGTGCGCGCTCGCGAAATTTCTTTGACGTAAGATTTCTTGCTAAATTCAAAAACATGGTGCTGAGTGCCGATGAGCGGATGGCTAAATTTAATTGTATAATCAAATTTCGGACTCTTGCTAGGGCTCAGCCGCACGAGTTTATCGCCCTCTCTAATCTCCACGGCTCGCTTGATAATAAGGGCTTTTTTATTCGCGCCAAGCTCTCTTACCCCCGCTTCGTCTAAAAGCATACAAAAGCTCGCCGAACTTCCGTCCATCACGGGAATTTCATTAGCATCGACGATGATACGGATATTATCGATACCATAGGCATTAATGGCGCTCATTAGATGCTCTATTGTTGATATATAGCCCTTCTCGCTTCCTACGACGGTTGCCATTTGCGTATTTATGACGTTTTTCGGCTCGGCTTTAAAACTAACGCCAAGATCACTTCTGTAAAATACGATTCCACTGCCCGCCTCTAAAGGCTCTAACGTAAGTCTGATAGGCTCACCTTTGTGCAGCCCGATGCCGACGTTATGGACTTTCTTAGCTATCGTTGTCTGTCTCATTTCTATCCTCGTTTTCATTAACCCGCGCATTATAGCGAAAATTTTAAAATTTACTTACCTTTTTCTATTACTTTTTTGGACGATTCTAAGACATCGGTAATGTTATCTTTCATCCACTTAGGATCCATCCACTCCTCAGGTCTTACGTCCACGCCCTGAACTACGATGCCAAAATGCAGATGATCTCCGAAAGCAAAGCCGCTTGAGCCCGTCTGTGCTAGAATGTCGCCCGGCTTTACATCGCTGCCCACACTTAACTGCGTCGTCGAACAGTGTCCGTAGATGCCGTATAATCCAAAGCCATAGTAAATTCCTAAATTTAATCCGAAAATTCCGTTTTCCTGCGCAAAAACTACCTTGCCATAGTTGCTCTCTTTGATATCGGCGTTTGCAACGCTTGCTAGATCGAGCCCCATATGCCATGACTCGCTTACTTGTTCGTCGTTCATAAAAAATATCCGATGATCGGCAAAGCTTGCTACCGCTGCGCCTTTAGCAAGCGGATAAAAAGGCTTTAGCTCAAATCCATTTATTTTATCCTCGTGCACAGCGCTAGTAGCGGCGTGCAGATCATCTCCGTTTTTCTTACGCAGAGTTTCATTTACGAACTTAAATTTCTCCAAATCGCTCATTGAGTTAAAATTCTGCGCATATTGGCTAGCCAGATCGCTTACCTTACCGTTAATAAAACCCGGATTTAGCTTGATAGTAGAGACCTTATATTTTTTGTCCTGATAAAAATATTTTATCTGCGAAATGCTTTCGTTGCCTGCACGATCGGTAGCGACCGCTTCTGCGCGAAATTCCTCTAAATTTGCAGGCCACGCTACGAGAGACGCATAATAGCCCTCTTTTACGAAAGGAATCGCCTTGAAAATTTTGCCATAGTTGGTTTTGACATAGACTTCGTTTAGACGCTCGTCTTTTGCCGAAAATACAACTACAGCGCTACCGCCTTTGGTGATTTTATATGATTGATTGATGATATTTATGACGGGCTTTTTGTCATCTATTATTATATTTGCCGTTTTTACGCTCTTATTTCCTTGCGCAAAATTCCACGAGCTAATGTCGTTTGCAAAAACCTCGAGCTTGTAGTTTTTATCTTTATTAAGCATCAAATTTTTAGGAAATTGCACGGCAAGCTCTAGCGTCGTTTGCGGAACGTTCAGCTCCTCATTTAGCAGTGGTATCGTGCTGGCTCCGTCGTTTAAATTAACGCGAACGAGCTTAATGCCGGTATCGTCTGAAATTTTAATCTTCAAGGGCGAGGTTAAATTCCAATAAATTTCATTTTCCAGCGCAATTTGCGGAGGATTTTTTTCAAATTTAGGCGAGGTGAAAATTCTAAAAATTCCATAAACCAAAGCGCATATTATAATAAGAAATATTAAAATTTTAAGCTTTGTTCCATTGCCATTTCTACGCATAAAAGAGCCTTTGATATGATTTTAGAGCGCGATTTTACAAGCTTAACTTAAATTATCGGTAAAGCGAGGCAAAATTTAACGCAAATGTTTAGCGATTTACGAGGAGATTTAAAATTTTAAATTCTAGCGATTTTAGAATCTCAAAATTTATGAGCTTTAAAATTCAGTGGCGCGCTAAATCCTATGCAGTGAAATTCCGCGCACAACAAAGCGGCGTTTATCGTCTATATCATAATCTTTAAAATTTCAATATAGAATTTCTTTAAATTATGCTAATGGCTTGTATTGATTTTTTAGAACTCTTGTGCTTAAAATTTTACCATACGAATGAAATTCTAAACTATCTTGATAAATAAAATTCTAAAAAATTCAAAGCAAGCTACGCGTTTAAATTTCATCCTAAACCGAGCGGAATTCCAATTAAAATTTAGCTCAACCCGCTTACAATAATTCGGCTGCAAATTAGCGCGACACGAAAGGCTAGAATCGCGAGCATTATTAAATTTTAAGACGTGCGGTAGAAATTCTACGCACGCCTTAATGTTCGCAATTGCCGCGTTTAATTAAATCTAGCACCGATGCTAAATTCGAAGCTATTTGTGTCATCGTGCGGCTTTTTATTAAGCGGCTTAACGAAGTATAGCTGCAAAGGCCCCATCGGCGTCATCCACTCGATACCAGCACCCGTGCTGTAGCGCTCCTCCTCGTTCCAGTCATGATCGCCGATCATTCCGTAGTCAAAAAACGTTACAAAGCGCATTTTAAGCCTATCGACCACCGGAAAGCTTAGCTCAAAAGAGTTATTGAAACTCTGCATACCGCCCGTCTCAATATAGCGGCAATTATTTGCATTTAAGCAGATCTCTTTTTTCGGGATACTGCGACCTTCGTAGCCTCTAATGCTTTTCATTCCGCCCAGGAATAGTTTTTCATTGATAGGAATCTTTTTATTACCTTCCCACATATAGCCCGTTGCAGCTTTGTATCTAAAGATAATGTCGTGATCGATATAATCTCGCAAGCCAAAATAGTAGTTAAACGATCCTCGCGCCTTGGTGTAGTCCATATCGCCGCCAAGACCCGCGTATTCTAAGCTAGCACTTGCGATCATACCGCTTCTTGGCAAGTAATAATCATCTGTGCTATTATATGTAATAGACGGGATAATCGAGCTTTTTAAATTCTTGCCATCTAGATAGCCTGCTTTGGCGTAATATTCGTTTAAGCCCTTGATTTCGCTTTTTTCGAGATAATACGTAAGACTTACATCGGTATTGCGCCCGATTTTGCGACCGCCCGTGATTGAAAATCCGTAAGATTTCTCATCGTAATCGTCCCAGTCGTAATCGTTGGCAAAGATTGATCCGCCCAAGCTATACTCAGAATCAAACACTCTAGGATTGGTTAAGCTCAAGCGTCCGCTTAACTGATCGTCGCTCTTTTCAACCGAGAATGCGCCGTGAAGACCGGTACCGAATACGTTACGATCACTGATACCGCCGCTAAGTAAAATTCCATCCTCACTGCCATATCCGATACCGCCTGTGATAGAGCCTGTAGGAGCTTCTTTGACTGCGACTTCAAGATCGATCTGATCGTTAGAAACGCGGTTTTCTTTAATCTCCACATCATCGAAATATCCCGTGCGTTTTAAAGAATTTAACGAATCGTTGTAGTCGGTTTTGCTATATAAATTTCCCTCGGTCAGATACATCTCGCGGCGGATGACCTTATCCTCGGTCTTATCGTTGCCTGAGATCGTTACGTTTCTAATATAGACTTTATCCTCAGGGATGACTTGATACGTGATAGCGACCGTGCGAGCTTCTTTGTCCTGCTTAGTCTTAGGCACGATGCGCACATAGGCGTATCCCTGATCCGCGACTAAAGTCTCTAGCGTATTCATATCGCGGCGCAAACGCTCGGAATTCATTGTATCGCCCTTCTGAAGCTTGAAATCGTCCAAAACCTTTTCTTTATCAAGCTTGATTATATCTGCAGGATACTCGATATCTACGGAGCTTACGGTGTATTGCTCGCCCTCACTGATGTAGTAGGTAAGATCGGCAGTGTAATTATCCATATCGGCATTAAGTAGCGGCGCAGAAACCTGCGCGTCTAAGTAGCCTTTTTTATAATATTCTTCTTGAATTCTATTTGCATCGTTAGGAAGCTCGGCGGTTTTTACCTTGCCATCGTTAAAGCCCCACATCCAGCCCAGCATCTCGCGTTCTTTATTGGCGACGGATGGCTCAATATCGTCATAGTCGAGCTTGCCTGCGCCTACTAAATTTACCTTATCTATGATGATATTTTCGCCGCGATTTACCTCGATCGTTAGCAAGATGACCGATTTATCGTCGTTTATCGGCTTTGGATAAAATTCCACCACGGTGTCAAAAAAGCCCTTGACTTCGTAGTATTGCTTGATGCGGGTCTCTGCTTTTTTAGCAGCCACCTCGTCGTAAACCTGACCCGGACGCAAGCCGATGAGCTCATTTATCTTATCGCGGTCGTTGGTAACTACGTTTTTGATCTCGACCTTAGCGATAGTCGGCTTTTCGGTTACATTGATAGTGACCGCGCCGCCTTGTTCGCTGATATAAACGTCGCTGAAATAGCCCTGCTCAAATAGCTTTGAAATCGCAGCATTGGTGTTTTCGCCGTTAAGCTCATCGCCTACCTTAAGTCCTGAAATTTGCTGTGCGACCTGTGGAGAAAGATGCCTTAGCCCTTCAAATTTAATGGATTTTATCTGCGCGGCGCATGCCACGGAAATCCCGCCTACTAAGAGTAAAAAAACGCTTTTTTTCATAAAATTTTACCTAAAAACGAAAATAATTTGCGTATAATACCACATTAAAATTAAAACTTGCATATATCAAAAAGGAATTTTATGAAGATAGGAATTATCGGCCTGGGTCTCATCGGCGGCTCTCTTGGGCTATGTCTAAAAAGCACCAAAATAATTAGCGCCGTCTACGGCTGCGACATCAGCCGCGAAAACGAAAAGGAAGCTCTGCGACTTGGGCTCGTGCATGAAATTTTAAGCCTGGAGCAGATGAAGCAAAGCTGCGATGCGATCTTTCTCGCAATCCCCGTGGAGGCAATTATTGAGACATTGCAAAAACTAAGCGACTGCAGAAGCGAGACGACGATCATCGATCTAGGAAGCACGAAATTTAAAATTTTGCAAAGCTGCCCGCCGCAGATCAGACGAAATTTCATCGCAGCTCACCCAATGGCTGGTACCGAAAACTCCGGCCCGCAAGCGGCATTTAAAGAGCTTTTAAACGGCGCGGTAGTCGTCATCTGCGACGATCACGGCGCAGATGAAGTGCATATCAAACGAGCGGTCGAAATTTTTTCGTTCGCGGGGATGAAGATCGTATTTATGGACGCAAAAAGCCACGATCACCACGTAGCGCTCATCTCGCACCTGCCGCATGCGATCAGCTACTCGCTCGTAAACAGCGTCCTAAAAGAGGAAAATCGCCGCAACATCATAAATTTAGCCGGCGGCAGCTTCTCGGGCATGAGCCGCATCGCCAAGAGCTCGCCGCAGATGTGGGTCGATATTTTTAAGCAAAACCGCACAAACCTACTAGGCGCGATCGACGCTTTTAAAAACGAGCTAGATCTTTGCGTGGGGATGATTGAGGGCGAGCGCTGGGATGAGCTTGAGGCGTGGATGTATGAAGCGCGCAAGCTAAGGGATATTATTTGAAATTTCACGCGACCTGGCTACGCGATGGACGCTTTAAGAACGCGTCTTTAAATTCTAAAATTTCGCTTTCAAACAGCCTGCGCAATTTAAATTTTAATACGTGCGAGCCCGGATGCGGACTCAAAAATCTATGCATTCTTGCGTGAAAATTTTCTTTGAGGGAAACTCCAGCGCGCAAAGCCTCGCCTTCTCGCCCCAATGCTTTTTATAAACACAGCCCAGATCGATATTTGCGCTAAATTCCGTAATGACGGGCTTTTTTACCGGCGCGTGCCCATAGACATTAAAAATTCCATCATTCGCGCTATCATCTCCGCGCCCGCTTAGCACATGAGCGGCGAAGCTTTTCGCACGCTCTGCATCGTGCCTAACCCCCCACGCGCGACCCACTGCGGAGTGCGATACGACGAGCGCGCGACCGCTTTCATCACGCAAATCATACTCCAAGTAAATCGGCAGCCGCGAGACGAACCGCAGATGCTCCTTACATTGCTTCACGCCTCCGTGACGATAATACGACGCTAGCGTCGCCTCACCGCCGTTATTAAATAGCCAGCTTTCATCCAGGCTAAAAAATGCGTAGAGGTCATTTGAGCTCGTAAATTTGCCCGTCTTTGCGCACCTTAGTGCAGTTTTTGCGTTGCTCACAAAGCGCTTTTCGTGATTGCCCATCACCGCGTCATATCCGCGAGTGCGCACTAGCTCCACCACATCCGAGCTCGCAGGGCCTCGGTCGATCAGATCGCCCACAAAGCAAATTTTGCTATCAAATTTATGCGGCAGCTGCTCTATTAACGCCAAAAGCGATCTGTAGCAGCCGTGCACGTCGCCGATGATGTAGATATTTTTCATAATTTCTCCTTAAATTTTAACGCCCTCGCCTTTTAACGTGCGGGCTGTGATTATAGGCAGCAGGCGAGAATTTCGCGGCAAAGCTCTGCACTAAATTTTAAAATTTCGCGCGTTAGGACTTGGGCGGATAAATCTGCTTTAGGACCTCGGCTACGACGATCATAAAAAGAACGATAAATATTAATGCGCTAAGCAATGAGGAATAAAACGTGGCAAGATGCAAATCTGAAACAATCAGCGCCACAATCATCATCCCCAAAAATGGCGATAGTATCCAAACCGCTGCTGTAGGCAAAAATAAATTTACGAAAAAATCCGTGAGCTTACCAAAATCCTTTAACTTTGCGGCAAGTATTGCGCAAATCCCGCAGAAAAATATCCACAAAAATAGGAAATATACGCACTTCTGCTGTAGCCATTCTAAGGGATCGTCAAACCGGACGCTAGATGTGTCAAAAATCTGCCCTATAAAAAAACCCATTAAACTTGAAATGCACATCAAGCAAAAACCCATCGAAAACGCGCAGGCTATAATTTTTAAAATAATCATCAGAGTTCCTAAAATTCTAAATTTAGGCGAAAAATTCCTCGATCAGCCGAGTCATTTCGCTCTCGGTGGCGACGTGGTTGATCTGCTCGCGAAAGCTTGCGGCATTTTCGCGCCCCTTAGAGTATTCGTGCAGATGCTTGCGAAATATCGCCACGCCGCGCACGCCGTAGCGGCTTAACATCTGGGAGAAATGATAGAGCACGACCTCCCTTTTTAGCGCGTCGCTTGCGCGTTCGCCCGTTTTGATCTCGCGAAAGATCCACGGCCTGCCGATTACCGCGCGACCGATCATCAGCGCATCTGCGCCGCTAAGGTCTCGCACTGCAGGCGCATTGGAGGAGTTTATGTCGCCGTTTGCGATCACGGGGATTTGCAGCACGCGCTTAGCTCTTGCGATCGCGCCGTAATCCACCGCCGCGCTGTATCCGCCCGCTCTGGTGCGGCCATGAATCGCGATAAAATCGGCTCCTGCGCCTTGTATGGCGCGAGCGATATTTTCGATATCCACGGCGCCAAAGCCCAGCCGCACCTTCGCGCTCGTAAATTTTTTATTCGAATACTTTTTGATCGTCTCAACCAGGCGCGATAGACGAGGTAAATCAAGTAGCAGCGCCGAGCCGGCGCCCTGCTTCACGACTTTAGGGACGGGACAGCCGCAGTTTAGATCGATGCCGTCGATGCCGTCAAATTTATTGATGAGCAGAACCGCCTTTTTTATGATTTCCGCATCGCTGCCTGCGATCTGTACGAAAAAGGGGGCTTCCGCGGCGTTTTTTTCGAGCATCTTTAGCGTCTTTTCGCTCTCGAAAACAAGGGCGTTTGCGCTTATCATCTCGCTTACGGTCGCGTCGCAGCCGAATTTTTTCACTACGCCCCGCAGCGGCGGATCCGAGAAGCCCGCCAAAGGCGCCAAAAATAAAGGGTCCTTTTTAAAAAAATCTTCCGTCATTTTAAATTTCTCATTTTGATTTCGTCCAAATTTAAACCTTTAAATTTAACGCCGCAGCGCTTGCAGCGGGTTTTGCCGCGAGCTTTAAAATTTCAAATTTCATAGGCCGCGTATTCGCATTTAGGCGCGAATTTTATTTTTAAGCTTGGCTAATTTGCATGGCGGCAAAACGGCAGCAAGAATGATCGCCACCAAATTTTATTTGCGCGGCGAATCCAGCAAGTAGCTTGCAAAACGCCGCACGGATTTTAAAATTTCATCACTTTATTCAGCTAGCAAGTCTTGCGCTTTATGTTTAAATTCTAAATTTCATAGCATAAATGCAAAACCCGTTTACACGCGCACTACGCAAACAAATCTTTTAAATTTTACCGCTTGCGCGCATTGATTTTTCGATAAATTTTGAAATTTAAAATTTGCGCGAGTTAGAATTTTACCCGCACTTTAAAATTTATCGCGCAGGCTGTGTTTGATAGCCGCACAGATCGTAAAAAGCAGCCTCTCTTACCCGCGCACAAAACGAACTCGTAAAATTACCGAGCTAAAATAACAGCGACGCGGGGACGTTTTTGCCGTTGTCTCGCAAAAATAGCAGAATTTTAAACTTCTCAAACTCGTCGCCGTCGGCAAGACTTAGCTGCTCTCTAAACTCGTCGATCATGCCAAGCTCATATAGCGCGTACAGATATGCCTCGGTCGCTTCTTGATTCTCGTTTTTGAGCCGCTCGAAAAAGGCTTTGTATTGCTCTGGAGCGAGATGATTTTTTAGCTTTTTAGCAAAGCCGATAAAATCCTGCTCGTTAAATTTTTCATTATTTACGAGATCGAAAAGCTCCTCGCTACTGATCTCAAAGCTCGCGTCATTCACCGCGCGATCCACTAAAATATTTACCTCGGCTATATCTTGAGGAATTTTATAGGCTTTGATCTTATCGTAGCTTCCTTTGGCAAGCGCTACGGCATAGGCTTTTTTAGTGATATTTTCGCTATAAACGCCCTTGGTTTTTAAAATTTCATACGCATACGCAGGCTCAGCGTCGAGGCGATTGAGCTCGTTTTGCAAAAATAGTCCGTTATCTTTAGGAAGTTTATATTTTCGCAGATCCGCCACTTCGCCGTTTTTAACCTTCTCGATAACGCCTATAACCTCTTTTAGATCCTCATTTTTGACATCTATGCCGGTGCTATCGTACCATGGAGATAAAATTTTAGTAAGCTCGCTTGGGTCTTTAAAATACTCGGTTTTAAAGTCTTTATTGGTATCAAGACCCAGCAAAACCTCTTTACTCATCGCATCGTATGCGCTTAGATCCTTTGCGATCGCCCTTTTTGTGCGGTAAAAAGCAAAGCTATGAAAAACGATATGAAAAATCGCCAAAATCATATATAAAATTAACGGCAGTACGATCCACACCGCCACAGGAAGCGTAAGCGTAAAACCGAAAAGCCCCAGTGTATAGCTACTGCTTTGCTGCGTAAAAACTAAAATCGCGACGATTGCGATATAGACGATCGAATATAAAAAGAATTGCTTGGTTTTCATAGCTAACTCCTATTTTGCTTTTCCGCCTGTTCCTTGCACGAAATGCACAATCTCGCCTCCGGATTTACCTTAAGACGCTCTAAGCTTATCTGCTCGCCGCAGCTCTCGCAAAGCCCATAAGTGCCGTTTTCGATGCGCTTAAGCGCGCTTTCGATCTCTAAAAACGCCTTTTGTTGATTAACATTGAGCGAGTATTCGATGCTTAAATCCGTATTCATACTCGCTACGTCAAAATCATCCGCAGCTTTATTTTCGCGTAATTCCGAAATTTCATTTACAGAGCTATTAATATTGGCGATGAGTTGCTCTCTTTTTTCTTCTAGAATTTTCTTGTAAAATTTCAACTCGTTTTTCTTCATTACTTCCCTTTATTTGTGATATGGATGGTTTGCGTTAATGCTCAATGCGCGAAAAATTTGCTCAAAGAGCAAAAGTTTAGCGATTTTATGCGCTAACGTAAGCCTGCTAAGACTGATTATTTTATCGGCTTTTGCCTTAAAATTTTCACTAAGCCCATAAGCGCCGCCGATGAAAAACGACACGCTACTTTTATCCTTTAGCATACTCGCAAATTCCATGCTATCTAGCTCCTGCCCGCGCTCATCCAAAGCTACGACGTATCCGCTAAGGCGCGGTAGATAAGCTTCATCATACGCCTTAAGCGCTAGCTCGGCAGATGTGCTTTGTGCGCGAGCGATATTAGCGTTAAAAAATATATCATCTCGCACCGTGGCAAATTTAGCCGCCATTTTTTTATAATCGCTTATCGCGCCTGCGAACTCGTCCGCGCCCTTTTGGATGGAATTTACCGTTATCTGCACTACTCTTCGCTTCCATCTTCGTGCAGCGACTTATCGCTCGTGTCGTCAATCTGCACAGCGTTTTTGCTCAGCACGTTGATTATATCGCTTAAATACTGCCTCATCTCAGCTCTAGGCACGATCGCATCAATTAATCCGTGCTCGAGCAGAAATTCCGATCTCTGAAAGCCCTCCGGCAGATCCGCGCCGATGGTTTGCTTGATGACGCGCTGCCCGGCAAAGCCGATAAGAGCGCCGGGCTCTGCGATAATGATATCTCCAAGCCACGCAAAGGACGCGCTCACGCCGCCCATCGTAGGATCGGTAAGAACGGAGATGAAAGGAATTTTATGCTCGGATAAAATTTTAAGCGCGGCAGAGGTTTTGCTCATCTGCATTAGCGAAAAGGTGCTTTCTTGCATCCTAGCACCACCGCTTGCACTTACGATGATTAGCGGCTCGTTTTTATCGAGGCTGCGCTTTACGGCACGCACGATCTTTTCGCCCTCCACGGAGCCTAGGCTTCCGCCCATGAAGTTAAAATCAAACACCACGAGCTGAATTTTTTGGTGACTTATGGCGCCCTCGCCCGCGATCACTGCGCTAAGCCTGCCCGTTTTTTCTTTGCTCTCGGCAATACGCTTTTTGTAGGATTTTTTATCGACGAATTTTAGCGGATCTATGGGCTGCAAATTTTGATCGTACTCCACGAAAGAGCCTTCATCGCAGATCAGATCGATGCGAGCTTGCGCGTCAAAACGCAGATGGTAGTTGCACTTGGGGCAAACGCTATGATTTTGCTCGACCTCTTTGCTATACATCAGCGCGCCGCATCCTGGGCACTTTATCCAATGCGTAGGAGCTTCGCTCGGTGCGGGCTGCGTTCTACGTATTTTTGAAAATAGATCTCCAAAATTCATATGATTTCCTTTAAATTCTATGAAATGAAACTTCTGATTATAACCTAAAATTCTTTATTTAAATTTATATGTGAATTTCGCTAAAATAGGAAAATGCAAGGATTTATATTAAAAACGACCAAAGTTAGGGACGAGGACTGCATCGTGGACGTGCTGAGCGAAAGCGCGCTCGTGCGTGCGTATCGCTTCTACGGCGCGCGCCACTCAAACATCATCCAGGGCTATAAAATCGATTTCGAGCTCTCGCAAAATCAAAACTTTCTGCCGCGCCTTAGCGGCGTGATGCATCTAGGGTACGCGTGGCTCGCAAACCGCGAGAAGCTGCTATTTTGGCAGCAGTTTATGCGGCTTTTGCACGCGCATCTAAAAGACGCCGAGCATCTGGATAAATTCTATTACGAGCTGCTAAACCGCGCTGCTGTGCGCTTTGGCAAACAAAATCCGCGTCGCATAATCGTAGAAAGCTACGCCGAAATTTTAAAATTTGAGGGGCGATTGCACGATGAGCCCTATTGTTTTTTATGCGACGAAGAAATTTTAGAAAATATCGCGCTGTGCCGCGGATTTTTGCCTGCGCACGAGCATGGCGCACAAAGAGTAGGCTTTGCGCAGGATGAAATTTTAGAATTTTTACAAAGCAAAAAGACGCTAAATTTAAACGACGAAACGGTAGGATATCTTTACGACATTGTAGCAGAGGGATTTTAATCTCAAAAAAAGCAAACTAATACGGAATTTTAAAATACATAATCTAATCAAATTTTAAAATTTAAATTTTCTAAATTCTATCTTTTCGTTGAAAATCGACATCGTGCGAGCTAGATTGTTTATATCTTTTTGCATCGTCTGCATAAAATAATCTCTCAGCTGCAGATATTCCTCTTTAT
>CAUSBF010000027.1:0-13591 GCA_963529595.1 uncultured Campylobacter sp. | reverse complement strand
AGCTACGCCAAAGATGGAGCGAATATCGCCTCGGATATCGATGTGGCGATCGAAAGTAGCGAGCAAACAATCACTCGTCTTGGCGGCGGTATGCGAGCGTTTATATATTTAGACGAGCTAAGAGGACGAATCGCTAATAAATTTAAAATTTCGGTAGATATATGCGATACTGCATCGATGAGCGATGAAAAGAAGCTAAAGCTACTAGAAGGAGCTATCTATGTATAATAAGAGGAATTTGCAAAGGCTTGAGTTGATCTGCAAAAAGATAGACGCGATACAACAAATCTGCAAAATCGGTGTTGAAAAAGCGCTTGCTGACGAACTTCGCGACCGACCCGCCATAATAATGCATCTAATCTCTTGCAACGAGCAACTGCAAAAAATTCAAGATAGCGGCGATATAGAAATTCTAAGTATATTCGCACCAAGCGATATAGCAGGATTTCGCGGGATCAGAAACGCTTCGGCGCACGATTACGAAGGATTAAATTTAGCCATCGTTCAAAGCGTAATTAGCGACTACCTGCCGAGTATAAAACAAAATATAGATAAATTTCTAAAAAATAAAATTTAAGAGGTTAGAAAATGTGCGCAATCGTGGGAGTCATAAATTCCGAAGGTGCGGCTAAAACCGCGTATTACGGGCTTTTTGCCATGCAGCACCGCGGCCAGGAGGCAAGCGGTATCAGCTCGAGCTTCAACCATCATATCAAAACGATCAAAGCCACGGGGCTCGTGACGGAGGTTTTTAGCACCGCAAGTTTTGAAATTTTAAAAGGCAACATCGCGATCGGCCACAACCGCTACGGCACCGCGGGCGCAGACAGCCTAAAGGACGCACAGCCCGTTGCGGGCAACTACGCTTTGGGGGAGATCTCTATCGTTCATAACGGAAATTTGATCAACAAAGACGAAATTCGCCGCAAGCTTGTAAGCGAGGGGGCGATCTTTCAGTCCAACATGGATACCGAAAATATCCTACATCTCATCGCACGCAGCAAGCAGGAGCATCTAAAAGATCGCATCGTCGAAGCTCTGAATCAGTGCGTGGGCGCGTACTCGCTTCTGATTTTAAGCCGCTCGAAGATGTTTGCCGTGCGCGATCGCTACGGGGTGCGTCCGCTCAGTATCGGCAGACTTAAAGACGGCGGCTACATCGTCGCGAGCGAGACCTGCACGTTTGATCTCGTAGGAGCCGAGTTCGTCCGCGACGTAAAGCCCGGCGAGATGGTGATCTTCGAAGAGGGCAAGGATGAGTTCAGCTCGGTTCAAATTTTAAAAGCCGCGGAGGCTAGAATTTGCGCGTTTGAATACATCTACTTCGCGCGCCCAGATAGCGTCGTAGAGGGTAAAAACGTATACGAGGTCAGAAAAAAACTAGGCGCGGCGCTCGCGCGAAAATGTAAAGAGCTAAAAGCCGATTTCGTCGTGCCTGTGCCCGATAGCGGCGTGCCGGCAGCGCTGGGTTTCGCGCAAGAGAGCAAGCTGCCCTTCGAGATGGCGATCGTGCGCAACCACTACATCGGCCGTACCTTTATCGAGCCGACGCAAGAGGTGCGAAATTTAAAGGTCAAACTCAAGCTAAATCCGATCGGCGCGGCACTGCACGGCAAGAGCGTCGTCGTCGTGGACGATAGCATCGTACGCGGCACTACGAGTAAAAAGATCGTCGAGCTTCTGCGCCATGCGGGCGCGGCGCGCGTGCATATGTGCATCGCAAGCCCGGAGCTAAAGTATCCCGAGCGCTACGGCATCGACACGCCGAGCGTGCGCGAGCTGATCGCCGCAAATATGAGCACGGATGAAATTTGCAAATTTATAGGCGCCGACAGCCTCACGTTTCTTAGCGTACCGGAGCTCGTAGAGGCGCTTGGGGGCGAGCGCAAGTACTCGCTCGTAAGCTTCGACGGCGATTATTTCATCAAGGATTAGCGAATTTAAAGGAGCAAACTATGACAAAATTTAAGATTAAGCGCGTCTATGAGAGCGCGGAGGAAGAGGATGGTTTTCGCGTGCTTTGTGATAGGCTATGGCCGCGCGGCGTAAAAAAAGATGCGCTGGAGCTTGATATGTGGGCAAAAGACATAACACCTAGCACCGAAATACGCAAGCTTTTCGCGCATAAGCCTGAGAATTTCGCCCATTTTAAGGAGCTTTACCTAGCCGAACTTGAGCAAAATCCCGCCGTGGCGGAGTTTTTAAAAGCGGTTAAAAACGAGCCGGTCGTCACGCTACTATACGCCGCAAAGGACGAGCACTGCAACCACGCGATGATTCTGCGTGATTTTCTGCAAAGCAAGGTGCGCTAAAATTTTGCGCTCAAAGCGCACTGCTCGCCATATTTTAAAGCAAATGTAAAACCGCCTCGATCGCCAAAATCCACTCGTAAAACCGATGCGCGAGGCGTAAAATTCAGCGAACAGGCGTGAGCGGAGCGCTCTTAAAGCCTTACTAGGCGTAATTTGAGATAAATTTTCTATCCGGATGTACACTTCGCAGATGCGCAAAACAAACGCTAAATTTTGCGTCAGAGCTCTAAAAAACGCAGAATTTTATAAAAAGCAAATAAAATTTCAAGGAAAATAACTCGATTTAATATATACGAATTTAAAATTTCATCTATTTTTTAACGCTACTTTTAATAATGCAAGCTAGGAATTTAAAAAGTGGGCTTAATATAAATTCGCAACAAATCAAATTAATTTCTTACATCCGGCATTTTTAAATTTCATTTAAGAATTTGCCGCTAATATTCGCCCATAATTTTTTAGAAGGAGCCAAAAATGGCAATCAGTGCAAGAAATCAACTTAACGTTGTGATCACAGAGGTAAAAACAGGTGCGGTAAACTCGCTAATCGTAGGCAAAACTAAGGGCGGCGACGTGCTAAAAGCGACCGTCACGACCGATTCTGAAAAAGGTCTAGACCTAAAAGCGGGCAAAGAGGCGGTATTTTTATTCAAAGCCCCAAGCGTCATCATCTCCAAAGGCGAGAACGATCTACGCTTAAGCGCGACCAACCAAATAAAGGGCAAAATCACTGCCGTTAAAGAGGGTGCGGTAAATGCCGAGATCAGTGTCAGAAGCGCAGGCGGCGAGAATTTAAGCGCAACCGTCACAAACGAATCGGTTAAGAATTTAGCTCTTAAAAAAGATGATGAAGTAATCGCAATCATCAAAGCTACTCAAATCATCGTCGGCGTAAAATAATCCTGCATTGTGCGAACCGATGTGCACGCTTTAAACATCACAAAATCAAAGAGTGAAATTTTATAAATTTCGCTCCTTCTTCAAAAATCTTTTTTGATAAATCAAATTTCGTAGCAGCTCAAATCGTACTATAAGCGCTCTTTTCTCTCATGCGCGCAGATGCACCCCGCGCGACATCCAGCCCCAATCACACCAAGAGCGGTCTTGCCCTATTTTGCCGCAGTGCACGTTTCGCGTAGGCTTTGCATCTATGCAGCAGGTAAGCCCACGCGCGATATATTTATGAAACGCAAACTCGCCCTTGACCTACCTCTCTAGGTTATAACGACTTTATTTGCGCGCTCGCTACGCTACTTTGCTCGGTAATGACCGATCATCACACTTTTACAGCGGCAGGCTCGGCATATCTTTTCGCGGCGGCGGTACGATGTTTTGCAAAATACTACGCGATGCGGTAAATTTTAAAATTTAAACTCTCCAAGCGCGACAGAGACTGCTTCACAAAACCCAGACCCGATCCAAAGATCACGACACGCACTTCACCCCCCTACTTTGCCGCTTGCTGCGAAATTTAACCACTCTTGCGCAAATAAGACACGATGAGTTTTACGCCGATGACTGCGAGCCGAACGCCATTCGTGCCCCCATAGATGACAACATTAGCTAGCCGATGCGCGCGTTTAAATACGCTTATACCTTGTAAGCAATCAACACTGGCTACAACGAGTGCATACACGTATTAGTTAGTCGCAACAGTCCATAGCGTGTTTTGATTCACTTTAAGCTTTTGTAGATCGGCTCGTTAAAAGGCGTAGATTCCGCGAATAAAATCACTCTTGTAAAATTTCAGCTCATCGCCGCGGGTAACGGGCATTTGCTTTGCTAAAATTGATACTCGCCGGGGCTTAGTTCGCCTCGTAAAAGTTTGCCGAAGCGTGCAACTGCGGCATCTACGGCATCGTCGCCAAACTCTCCCGGCTCAAATCCGCCGCTGATAAACGGCACCGCAAAATCCATCCCGCAGTAGTTTGCCGCGATCTTAAGCGGAGTTAAAATTTCATCCATGCTATAGCCGATCGCGCCCTGTTTGGAGTACTCGCTAAGCGGCGTACTGGCGCTTAGCGCGAGCTGCAGGACCTTGCCCTTAAGCGCGCCGGAGCCCACCAGCTCGTGCGAAAAGACGATGTCGATATAGGCTTTTAGCATAGGCGGCACGTTTAGCCAGTACATCGGGTACAAAAATACGATGCGGTCGGCGCCCAATAGCGCGTCTTGCTCTGTGCGAGCGTCGATGCGCGCAGTATCAGTGCCGTAAAGTCCCTCTAAATGGCGCACCTCCACGCCGGCAGCGCCCTTTGCGACCTGCGATAGGGCTTTGTTCACACGCGAGGCGGCGAAATTGGGATGCGATAAGATCACGAGCGTTTTCATGTTATTTCCTTTGTTAAAATTTACAGAATCATATCGTTAAAAAGCTAAAAGTAGATTAAAAGGACTTGCGAAAGCGAGGCGTTATTTTGCTTGTGAGGAATGGGATTTGTGAGGTGCGATAGATACGAAGCGCTCTCGTACCATACTGTCTCAAGGCATGTGCAACAAAATGTTTTTACGCGTGCCGCAAAGTAAGCTCCCACGCTCGCCCTCGTCTAAAACGATCTTACTTACGATCCGTCCAATGCGCGTGCAGCCGCGGCGCAGGACAAAATTTCATCCGAGCAAGGATAAATTTATGAAAAAAGATTAAAATTTAGCCGCGATTTGGGCTACCAGCCCGAAAATTTCAAAAAAAGGAAACGATATGCAGAGGAAAACACAGATCGAAGGCGAGTTCAGCGCAGAGGATCGCGAGCGTAAAATCACGCTGCAAGCGGGAGATGCGGCGCCCGAGTTTAGCTTGCAAAACGCCGACGGCGTGAGCGTCGCGCTAAAGGATTTCGCGGGAAAAAAGGTCGCGCTGTATTTTTACCCCAAGGATAACACCCCCGGCTGCACGACCGAAGCGTGCGAATTTAGCGCCGCATACGATGATTTTATCGCCGCAGGCTGCGTGATAGTCGGCATCAGCCCCGACAGCGCCAAATCCCACGCGGGCTTCATCGCCAAGCAGAGCCTAAAGCACATCCTGCTGAGCGATCCGCAGCACGAGGTAGCCAAGCTATACGGCGCGTGGCAGGTGCGCAAAAACTACGGGCACGAGTATCTGGGCATCGTGCGCTCGACCTTTCTGATCGGTGCGGACGGCAAAATTTTAAAGGTCTATAAAAGCGTCAAGGCAAAGGATCACGCCGCAAAGGTACTCGCAGATCTGCTAGCTGCGGGGAAATAAAGCGCCAAGCTAGCGTTTTGAAATAGGGCCCCGGCGCATTTGGGCGCTAAATTTTAATATATGAAATTTATGCACTGAATTTACTATGGAATTCGGCGTCAAATTTAGGCGCCGAAGCTTCGGCATTAAAATTTGGCCTTGAAATTTTATCTTAGAATTCCGCCGCTAATTTGAAAATGAAATTTCAAAGCGGAGCTCTAAGTGCAATTTTAGCGGCAAATTTTATCACCCCAAAATAAAATTTTAAAGGAAAAATATGAAAAATTTAATCATTCTAGCTCACCCCGACATCGAAAATTCGCTCATAAATAAACGGTTTTTAAAAGAGGCTGCCGCGCAAAGCTTTGAGGAATTTATCACTCTTTTCCTCGCCGCGCTTACGGATAAAAGCGCCGCAAAATATCCGCTTTCTTGTTTTGTGTAGCAACAATGCGATACGAGCAAAGCGGTACTGCGAGCGCGAGTAAAACAGCGCGGCGGGTGCGGGACACAAATTTAGCCTCGCGCAAAATCTGTGCCGCGGATCATATCGGAGAGTAAAATTTAGCTCGATGTTTAGAGCAAAGCGCAAAAAAACGGCGCCACAATTATTACGAGCTACAAAAGCTCCGCCCGATGATTTGCAATAAAATTTTGAGTTTAAATTTTACGCGCTTAGGCCAAAGACTTCGGCGTCGCCGAACAAGCCTTAGCCGCAAAATTTTGATCTAAAATTTGAGCAGCCCGTCCTCGTCAAATTTAAAACCGGGCTCCCAAGCCACCTCCCAGTAGTATCCGTCCGGATCGGCAAAATACGCGTGGTATCCACCCCAAAACGCAACTTGTGGCTCCTTGACAATGGTACCGCCCGCCTTTTTTACTAGCTTTATGACGCTAGCTACGTCCTCTTTGTTTTTTACGTTATAGGCTAGCGTGATACCGCCAAATCCGCTGCCGCCCTTCGGCGGATCTTTTTCGCTGGTATCTCGCGCCAGCGCGCCCAAGGGATAGAGCTCAAATTTGGTCCCCGGCGTATCAAAAAAGCATACCGGCGGGTCGTCGTCTTTACAATCCGTCTCGTAACCTAGGCCGTCTCTGTAAAATTTCAGCGCCCTTTGCATGCTTCGTACGCCTAGGCAGATGCAGCTTATTTTATTCATTTTTGCCTCCATAAATTTTAACGTATCTATTTTGGTTTCTTATGCCGTAGTCGAGCCTGCACTCAAACAAGCCGTCGTCGCACTAGCCGAGCGCGTCGTCCGAGCTTTTTAATCGCCGATCATTAAAATTCTAAATTTCGTCCTAAGCTCGGCGTTAAATTTTAAAAATTTAAGCCGCCTTTATCTAGCCCGCAAGCTAACTCAAAGCCCGCGCTTACGGCTCAAAAGGAGCAGGCTTTTAGATTTCCGCCCGCTAAGCCCTTTTTAAACCACTCTTTGCGCTGCGCCGAGGTGCCGTGAGTGAAGGAATCGGGCACGACGCGGCCGCTAAATTTGCGCTGCAACGTATCGTCGCCGATCGCGCTGGCGGCATTTAGCGCCTCGTCGATGTCGCCCGCTTCAAGCACGCGCCCTGTTTTTGCGAGATAGTGCGCCCAGACCCCAGCGTAGCAGTCCGCCTGCAGCTCGACTTTGACCTGAAGCGCGTTTTGCTCGGCTTCGCTGCGAGCGCGCCTTTTTAGAGTGGCGACCTGCTCCAGCGTGCCGACTAAATTTTGAACGTGATGCCCTACTTCGTGCGCGATGACGTAGGCCTGCGCGAAGTCGCCGCCCGCTTTGTATTTATTCGCAAGCTCGTCGAAAAAGCTAAGATCGAGATAAATTTTACGGTCCCTCGGGCAATAAAAAGGTCCCGTCTGCGCGCTCGCAAAGCCGCAGCCGCTTGCGATCTGATCGCGAAAGAGCCGAAGCCCGGGCTCATCGTAGCGCGCGCCTGCACTTTTAAATATCTCGCCCCAGACGTCTTCGGTTTGGGCCAGCACCGCCGAGACGAAGGCGAGCTTTTCTTGCTCTTGCGGGCTGTCCGTCGGCTCTCTCTGCGTGCTAGCGCCCCCGTCTAAAAGCGCCAAAGGGTTGTAACCCATAAAATACGCCACCACGCAGATTACGAGCACTATGCGCCCGATTTTTGAGCCGAGCAAAAACCTGATGATCGGGATCAGCATCCCAAGTGAGCCGGAGCTCGTGCGCATGCTGCTTGCGCGGTCATCCTCTATATTTGAGCTTCGTCTGCCGTCTTGCCATTTCATGTTTTTCCTTTAAAATTTTTGAGCCATTATACTAAAATTTTAAAAAGAGCGCCGTCTTGCATTTACAAAAACGGTGCACGCGTAGCGAAATAAATCTGAAATTTTGCTTATTTTAAATTTCTTTTAAGCTGTTTAAAATTTTAAATTCTATATAATCGCCCTTTTTAAATTTAAAAGAAAGGAGAATTTGTGGCAAAAGACGACGTCATAGAGATCGACGGCAACGTCATAGAAGCGCTGCCGAACGCGACTTTTAAGGTCGAGCTGGACAACAAACACGTGATTTTATGCCATATTGCGGGCAAGATGCGGATGCACTACATCAAGATAATGCCGGGCGATCGCGTAAAAGTCGAGCTGACCCCTTACAGCCTCGATAAAGGCAGGATCACCTACCGCTATAAGTAAGGATAAAGTTAAATTTAGATATACTCACGATTTTGCGACTAAACTGTAGGAAGAAGTGTTTTCAAAATCCCCACTATTTTGAAAACAGTTGGTTTGATACTTTCGCTTTTGAAATTTCATTAAACCTAGGTGCAGTTTGCATTTAAAGTGGAGAAAATTTTAGGAGAGTGGAATGAAAGTTCGTCCATCCGTTAAGAAAATGTGCGACAAATGTAAAATTGTCAAGCGCAAAGGTGTTGTTCACGTTATTTGTGAAAATCCAAAACATAAACAAAGACAAGGATAAGTTATGGCTCGTATTGCAGGTGTAGATCTACCAAAGAAAAAAAGGATTGAATACGGACTAACTTATATCTACGGTATAGGTTTATTTACGTCGAGAAAAATTCTCGATGCGGCAGGAATTTCTTACGATAAGAGAGTCGCCGATCTGAGCGAAGATGAAGCCGCCGCTATCAGAAAAGAGATCCAAGAGCACTATATGGTCGAAGGCGATCTTCGCAAACAAGTGGCTATGGATATCAAAGCGCTTATGGACTTGGGCGGCTATCGCGGCTTAAGACACAGAAAGGGCCTTCCGGTTCGCGGTCAAAAAACAAAAACGAACGCCAGAACCAGAAAAGGTAAACGTAAAACCGTCGGCGCGGCAGCTAAATAAGGATTGAGATATGGCACAAAAAAAAGTAGTTAAGAAAAAAACCGTCAGAAAAAATATCGCCAAAGGCATAGTTTACATCTCCGCTACGTTCAACAACACTATGATTACCGTAACGGACGAGATGGGCAACGCGATCGCATGGAGCAGTGCGGGCGCTTTAAATTTTAAAGGCAGCAAAAAATCCACCCCTTATGCGGCACAGCAAGCCGTCGAGGACGCGCTAAACAAAGCCAAAGAGCACGGCATCAAAGAGGTAGGCGTCAAGGTTCAGGGTCCGGGAAGCGGACGCGAGACCGCCGTTAAAAGCGTAGGTAGCGTAGAAGGGATTAAAGTTACGTATTTCAAAGATATCACTCCTCTTGCGCACAACGGTTGCAGACCGCCTAAACGACGTCGCGTGTAATTATAAAAGGAGAAATTTATGGCTAGATATACAGGACCGGTTGAAAAATTAGAAAGAAGGCTCGGCGTCGATCTATTTATGAAAGGCGAGAGAAGACTTGCGGGCAAGAGCGCACTTTTAAAACGCCCTTACGCTCCGGGTCAGCACGGACAAAGACGCGCCAAGCTAAGCGAATACGGCTCACAGCTTCGCGAGAAACAAAAGGCTAAATTTATGTACGGCGTAAGCGAGAAACAGTTTCGCAGACTATTTGCCGAAGCAGCTCGCAGAGAGGGTAACACCGGAGCGATCTTAGTTCAGCTTTTAGAACAGAGGCTAGATAATGTCGTTTACCGCATGGGCTTTGCTACGACTAGACGCTTTGCGCGCCAGCTAGTTACGCACGGACACATTTTAGTGGACGGTAAGCGCGTCGATATCCCTTCATACAGCGTTCGCGCAGGACAAAAGATCGAAGTGATCGAAAAGAGCAAAAATAACCCGCAAATTTCAAGAGCGTTGGATCTTACTGCACAGACCGGCATCGTAGCGTGGGTAGACGTAGAAAAAGAGAAAAGATACGGAATTTTTTCTAGAATTCCGGAGAGAGAAGAAGTTGTTATTCCTGTAGAGGAAAGATTTATCGTAGAGCTTTACTCGAAATAGTAGGTGCTAATATGAGAAAAATCACAACATCAGCTCATATGCCAACTGAAATAAAGGTTGAGAATGTCAGCGAAAATGTTGCTAAAATCATAGCATATCCCTTTGAAACGGGATATGCCGTCACTCTAGCTCATCCTTTACGAAGGCTACTTTATACGAGCACGGTCGGTTTCGCGCCGACTGCGGTTAAAATCGAAGGCGTAAGCCACGAATTCGACAGCATGCGCGGTATGCTCGAGGATATGGCGGCTTTTATCATAAATTTAAAGGGCTTAAGGTTTAAAATTAAGGGCGATTCCCTACGCGAGGTCGTAGAATACAGCTTCAAAGGACCTAAAGAAATTTACGGCAGCGACCTAAATAACGACGCCGTAGAGATCGTAAATCCAAGCGCTTATCTGGCTACGATAAACGAGGATGCCGATCTTAAATTTACGCTCATCATCGAAAAGGGTATCGGCTACGTTCCAAGCGAAGAGATCAGAGAAAATTTAGACGCTGATTTCATCGCGTTGGATGCGTTTTTTACCCCGGTAACTAAGGCCGTTTACGACATCGAAAACGTATTTGTAGAGGACAATCCGGACTACGAAAAGGTGGTCTTTACTATCACTACCGACGGTCAGATCAGCGCGATAGATGCGTTTAAAAACGCACTTGAGGCGATGTATCAGCAGCTGGCGGTTTTCAAAGGCATCGTAAACATCAGCGCTGCGGATACTTTCGGTAGAGCGATCCCCGCAAATTCCGAGTTTGCAAAGCTTTTCGAGAGCGTTAGCAATCTAAGCTTAAGCGCGCGAAGCTTCAACTGCCTAGATCGCGCGGATATTAGATTTATCGGCGAGCTTGCGATCATGGAGGAAAGCGAGCTTAAAGACCTTAAAAATTTAGGCAAAAAATCGCTCGAGGAGATCAAGGCCGTTATGGAGGAGATCGGTTATCCTATCGGCAACCAAGAGCTCGGCGATAAAAAAGAGCAGCTAAAACGCAAGCTTGACGAGCTGAAGGCTCAAAGACAAAAGAATGAAGGACAATAAATGAGACATAATCACGGATATAGGAAGCTAGGGCGTACTTCGTCTCACCGTGCCGCCCTGCTTAAAAATTTAACCATCGCTTTAGTTACTAGCGGCAAGATCGAAACCACACTTCCTAAGGCAAAAGAGCTAAGAAGCTATGCCGAGAAGCTGATCACTCGCGCGCGAAAAGGCGACAGCGAGGCGCATAGATTTGTTTTCGCGGCGCTTCAGGATAAGGCTGCGACAAATAAGCTAGTCACCGAGATCGCTTCAAAATATGCAGGCGTAAACGGCGGCTACACTCGCATCATCAAAACCCGCCTCCGCAAGGGCGACGCCGCAGAGATGGCTTATATCGAGCTAATCAGCAAATAAAATTTCGGGATCACTCCCGAAATTTCTTCTATGAAATTTAAAATTTTACTCCCGCTTGTTATCGTCGCTGCGGGCTTGGCATGGGCATTGGACAATTATCTTAGCTATAAAAATATCGAAACGATCAACTCCGAAATTCCGCTAAAGCAGGCATTGGACGGCGAGCAAATTTCTAAAATCCGCGTCTATAAATCCAAACGAATTCTTGAAATTTTAACCTCAAAAGGCGTCGCTAAAAGCTATAAAATCGCCCTCGGACGCGAGCCCGAAGGACATAAAGAGGTTCAAGGCGACGGCAAAACCCCTGAGGGCAACTACACCATAAACGGCAAAAACCCAAACTCGGCGTATCATCTAAATTTAGGGATCTCCTATCCGAACAAAGCCGACGTAGCGCACGCAAAATCCCTCGGCAAGAGCGCAGGCGGCGATATCAAAATCCACGGGCTACCGAATAAATTTAGCTACCTAGGGCAGAGTATAGCGGCGTTCGGCGACTGGACGGAGGGCTGCATAGCGCTCGTCAACGACGATATGGACGAGCTTTTCGAGCACGTAAAAATCGGCACGCCGATAGAAATTTTGCCGTGATTGCACACGCCCGCGCTAAAATTTCACAGTCGCGATCGATATAAACATAGCGTAAATTCCATCTACGAGCTTTAAAATAATATTCCTCGTCCAGACTTTTGTAGTCGCAAAATTTGCGATTAAAAGCAGAATTGTTTTTCTAAAAATTTAATCGTATCGGCCTTTATCTCAATAAATTTAGACAAAATCGCCTTCGAAATTCTCTCCCGCTCAAGCAAAATTTCATCCCAAATTTAGCCCCCGACCGGGCTGAAATTTCATCCCAAATTTATAACGCAAATAGTCTAAATTTAAATATATGCAGGCCCGATAATTCGCGGGCTTCATCCTTACCGAATCGATAAAATTTTAAAATCATAGTTCCGGCGCCCGCGCCGTATAAAATTCTTTGCGATCTATGGCACAAAATCCGCGTCCTCGCGCAAAATTTCAGATTAAATTTCATCCCCGATAAGCCTTTTTTTATCGCTTTTGGATATAATGCGCCAAAACTAAAATAAGGAATTTTAATGATACCATTTACAGACGAAGAGCTTCTGGCCCCGGTACAAGATAGCTTGGAGTTAATCCGACCGATGCTGCAAAACGACGGCGGCGATATGAAGCTTTTAGGCATAAAAAACGGCGTCGTCTATGTCCGCCTTACCGGGCATTGCCACGGCTGCGCCGCAAGTGCGCAGACCCTAAAATACGGCGTCGAGCGCCAGCTTCGCATGGATATTCACCCCGAGCTTAGCGTCGTAAACATCCCCGAAGGCGAAGAGTTTGAATTATAAAAAGCTGGGGCTAAAAGCCTTTTCGCGCGGAGAATTTGAGCTTGCGAAGCTGTATTTTTCGCTCGCCTACGAAAAAAGCGGCGAGGAGGAAATTCTATTTTTGCTTGAGCTTTGCCAGACCGCGCTGGCAGACCGCGAAGAAGCGCTTATGCTCTTTGATTTTTACAACCTTAGCCCCAAAACTCAAACCGCGGAGCTTTTTAAAATTTTAAATTCCATCAACGAAAAAATCGCGAACGAAGCAGCCTCAGAACCCGGCGCCGAGGATGAGATCGCCGTTATCGCCTATGCCGATTTTATGCGAGCGGTAGGTCAAAAGGGCTTTAAAGACGCCTTCGAATCGATCATTTTTTCCTCCAAAATCGCTATTTCGGACAAAAGCGAGATGATAGAATTTTTAGAAAATTTGATAGAAAACGGCTACTACGAAATGGGGCTTAATTACGTCGAGAGCTCGGCTGCTGCGTACGCAGGCGATGAGCGCTTCGAAGCGTTGATGCAAAAAATCAAAAATCATGAAAATACGACTCGAAAATAGCTTTATCACCGACAACTCCGCCGAGTGCGAGGCGGGCTGCTTTTTTATGCACACGAGCGCGAACGCTAAATTCCAAGCCGAAGCGGCGCAAAAAGGCGCGCAGATCATCTCTATCGCGCAAGCAAAGGAACTTTTAAATATTAATCCGCGTATCAAAATCGTTGGCATCACGGGCACCAACGGCAAGACCACGACCGCCGCGGCGATCTATTCGACGCTGCTGGATCTGGGCTTTAGCTGCGGTTTAAGCGGCACGCGCGGCGCCTTCATAAACGAGCGCAGAATCGACGAGAAGGGGCTTACGACGAGCTCGGTTTTTAAGACGATAAGCTATCTTTATGAAGCCAGCAAGCAGGGCTGCGAGTATTTCGTTATGGAGGTAAGCTCGCACGCAATCGCACAGAACCGCATCC
>CAUSBF010000026.1:0-13719 GCA_963529595.1 uncultured Campylobacter sp. | reverse complement strand
GCTTATGAAGCTGCTTAGTGATCTGCTCTATGACGCGCTCGTCGCCCGAAGTGACGATGCTAAGGCGCGATAGGCCGGTGTTTGGAATCGGCGCAACGGTGAGGGTGTCAATATTATAGCCGCGCCCCGCAAAAAGCCCCGAGATCCGCGATAAAACGCCGTGCTCGTCAGTAACGACGACCGAGATTATTCTTCTTATGCTATTCATCTTTGCGACTCCTGCTCAAAAATCATATTATAAAGCGCGCCGCCTGCGGGCACCATCGGCCAGACGTTTTCGAAGCGATCGATCTTGGCCTCGATGACGCTTACCTTTTTGCTCGCAAGAGCCCGCTTCAGCGCGTCCTTAAATTCCGCTTTGGTGCTAACGCTAAAGCCCAGGCCGCCGAAGCCCTCGACAATCTTTACGAAATCAGGCTGCGAGCTAAGATCGGTCGATGAGAAACGCTGCCCGTAAAATAGGCTCTGCCACTGCCTCACCATACCTAAGAAATTGTTGTTTAATACGATATTTACGACGTTTAGACCGCTCGCGCTCGCCGTCATCAGCTCTTGGATATTCATCAAAATCGAGCCGTCGCCGCTGAAATTTATAACGGGTCTATTTCCCGCATAGGCCTTCGCGCCCAATGCCGCAGGGAGGCCGTATCCCATCGTGCCCTGCCCGCCGCTACTTAGCAGAGTGCGCGGCTTGCAAAACGGATAAAACTGCGCAACCCACATCTGATGCTGCCCCACGTCCGTAGCGATGATAGCGTCCTCGCCCGCGATTTTTGCGGTACTTTGTATAACCCACTGCGGCTTTAAAATTTCATCGCTGTCGTTAAATTTAAGCGGGTGAATTTCATCGTATTTGCGGATGAGCTCGCGCCACTGCTCGAAATTTGCAGGGCTGACCTCGCTTTTAATACGCGGCAGCATCTCCTCTAGCACCGATTTCACGTCCCCCACGATCGGATAATCCGCGTTTATAATCTTAGAGATCGAGCTAGGATCGATATCGACGTGGATGATCTTTGCGTTTTTGCCAAATTCGCTAAGTTTGCCCGTGACGCGATCATCAAATCTCGCGCCCAGGCAGATTATCAGATCAGACTCGCTAAGCGCCATATTTGCGGCGTAGCTGCCGTGCATTCCGACCATACCGAGGCGGTTTTTATTATCGCTTCGCATAGCTCCCAGCGCCATAAGGGTTTGCACGACTGGGATCTGCGCAAACTCGCTAAGCTCGCGAACCAGCTCGCTTGCGTCCGCGCTAATAACTCCGCCTCCGATGTAGAGAATGGGTTTTTTGGAGTTTGCGATTAGCTCGGCGGCTTTTTTGATCTGCTTAGCGTTACCCTTATAATTCGGCTTGTAAGTCTGCATCTTGATTTCGCTAGGATATTCAAAAACTCCAAGCTTCGCCGTTACGTCTTTGGGAATATCGACGTGCACGGGTCCGGGTCTGCCGCTGCGAGCGATGTAAAAGGCCTCTTTTAAAATTCTAGGCAGCTCTTCGATCGTTTTAACTAGATAGTTATGCTTGACGCAGGGGCGTGAAATTCCGATCGCATCGATCTCCTGAAAGGCGTCGGTGCCGATAAGCGAGGTCGCCACCTGACCGCTGATAAGCACGATCGGGATGCTGTCGCTATACGCCGTAGCAAGCCCTGTAAGCGCGTTCGTAAATCCAGGACCGCTTGTGACGACGGCCACGCCTACCTTGCCGCTAGCGCGCGCGTATCCGTCCGCAGCCATCGCCGCGGCCTGCTCGTGGCGCACCAAAATATGTCTGAAGTATTTTTGTTTGTAAATTTCATCGTATATGTTCAGCGCCGCGCCGCCCGGGTAGCCGAAAACAACCTCAACCCCCTCCTGCCGCAACGCCTCCACGATCATCTGCGATCCGCTAATTTCTTTCATACGCCCATCCTGTTTCGTTGGAATAATTTTATGATTATATTATTTTGTAAATTAAATTTCACGAATTTTAGGCGCTAAATCGGGTAGAATTTCAAATTTAATAGCGGCGCGGACGGGGCAAAATTTCGGAATTTAGCGAGAGTAGAAAAGGCAAATTTAAAATTTAGCCATAAATTTAAAACGGACGGGATGTTCGGATTTAAAATTTTAAAGTGCAGATTTTATCTTGACAAAATGCGGCGCATAAGTTTTAACGTAAAATTTTGGCTTGAAATTTTACCACGCGAGGCTTGGATTAAATTTACAAAATTTTTTGAAATTTTATCGTAGCGTGGAGCGACGCCAGCGTAAATTTTAAATTCTACGTTACGAAATTTTAAAATTTAGCCGTAAATTTAGGGCGGGCGGAATCTCGATTATAAAATTCTAAAATTCCGCCTGCGTAAAATTAAATTTTAAAACCCTCTATCTACCTGCACGCCTACGCCCACGCTAGCGCAGTTGCCGCTTTGCGGATCGCAGTCGCCGAAGCTTGTGACGCTACTGGATCTTTTTGAGCGGATCGTTCCCATATGCATAGGCACCGGCATATTACGGCGCGAGCTTCCGCCAATCTCGCTATCGCTCATACTGCCAGAACTTCTCCTGCGAGAATAATCATCACGCGGAGGTGGCGGTGGCGGAGGAGGTGGTTTTATACCTCCCGGAGGCGGTGGCATACCGCCAGGAGGCGGAGGAGGAGGCGGCATCATGCCGCCGTGCCTACCATATCCTCGCGGAGGAGGTGGCGGTAAAGTACCGGTCTCTGTGATCGTGATGCCATTGCCGTAATTTTCAACGCGTTTGTAAGTAGAGCCTCCGTAAACCGTGCGGGTGCGGGTCTTTTCGACCACGACTATGTCGCGCTCAGGCTGCACCGGCTGCTGCACGTTAGCTCTAGGCGATATTTCAAAGCTCTTCTGCAGTTTAGCAGTATCGTAACTTGTAAAGCCGTTGATACCCTTTAGCTCATCTGCACTTGAAATTTCGCGCTTTTGGCGGTATTGCATAAGCATATCCGCCCTACCCGCATCAAGTCCGCCGATCGTCATCAGCTCGTAGCGACTAGCTTCGTTTATGTTGATTTTCGCCGCGGCGAGGCTCACTAAAAGAGCCAAAATCACTAAATTTTTCATGTGCGCTCCTTTGTTGGAAGTTACTAAATTTTAAACCCTCACGATAAATCTTTGATTAACACGCAAGCAAAATTTTGCTACAATTGCCTATCTTATTTCAAAGGATCAACCGATGAACGGAATTTTGCTCCTATGCGACGAGCCTACGGCCTACAAATCCGAGCTAAAAAAACTAGATAAAATTTTATCCATGAGCTTTCACAACGTTTTGCAACTTTGCATCGCTGGCGACAATGCCCTTTTTAGCAGGAGTGAGCTTGAAAAAGCGCTCGCAAACGGGCAGGATGAGCGCGTGCGAAAGGCGGCGATAGAGCGCTTTGCACAGATTTTAGAGCAGTGCAATTTCGTTCTAGTTCGCGGCGCGGCAGGAGCCGATATGCGCGAGCTAAATTTACAAATCGCCAAGGATCTAAATATCCCCGTTTGCGGATTTTATCCTAACGAAATTGCCGCGCGCATCGGCACGCGCTTGATCGCCGCAGCAAAAGCAGTAAGCTTTGCCAGCGTATATGAGGATAAAATTTCATTTTCCGCGCTAAGACCTGCACAAGAGGGTGTAAATTCTAAAAAATCGGAGCTTTGCGGCAAAAATTCCGCTTGCGAAAGTGATGCAAAATTTCACGACGAAAATTCTACTTGCCAAAGCGGCGCGATAGAGCTTGATAAAGTCATTGCCGACAAAAGCTACTTCACGGACGCCGCAAACTCCACACGCTGTGAAATTCTAACCCCATTGAAATTTGAAAGCAAGCTCTACGCCAAGGCTCGCGCGAACGTTAAAACCGTCGTGCTTCCAGAAAGCGACGATGAGAGAATTCTGCGCGCGGCCGCGATTATAAAGCAAAGCGGTGCTGCAAATTTGATCCTTTTAGGGCGCGAGAACGAAGTGCAAAAAAGCGCAAGCAAGCTAGGTCTCGATCTAGCAGGCGTTAAAATTTTAGATCCGCAGACGGATACGAGCTTGGAAAAATTTGCGCGCGATCTATATGAGCTTCGCAAGGCAAAGGGTATGAGCGAAGCGCAGGCGCGCGATCTCATTCGCGATCGCACCTACTTCGGCACGATGCTCGTGTATGAAGGGCTAGCCGATGCGATGGTAAGCGGCGCAAGCACGACTACTGCTGAGACGATCCGCCCCGCGCTTCAGATCATCAAGACCAAGCCGGGCATCGCAACCGTTAGCGGTGCGTTTATAATGTGCCTGGATACGCAGGCTCTGCTTTTTGCCGACTGCGCCGTGGCGCCGAGCCCGAGCGCGGAGTATCTGGCGGGTATCGCGATCTCAAGCGCTGCGACCGCAAAGGCGTTTGGGCTTGAGCCGCGTGTGGCGATGCTAAGCTACTCAAGCGGCGATAGCGGCAGCGGCGATAGCGTAGAATTCATAAAAACTGCAACGCAAAAAGCGCGCGAAAAGGCGCCCGAGCTTTCAATCGACGGACCGCTGCAATTCGACGCCGCAGTCGATGCCGCAGTCGCTAAGAAAAAGATGCCCGGCTCCGCGGTTGCAGGGCGCGCGAACGTATTTATCTTCCCCGATCTTAACTGCGGAAATATCTGTTACAAAGCCGTGCAGCGCACCGCAGGCGCCGTGGCGATCGGGCCGATTTTACAGGGCTTAAAAAAGCCGGTAAACGATCTAAGCCGCGGCTGCAAGGTCGCCGATATCGTAAACACGATACTTATCAGCGCAATTCAAGCGGGAGAGAATTAATGGATATCCTAGTCATAAATTCCGGTTCGAGCTCGGTTAAATTTAAATTCCACGATATGCTAAATCACGCCTGCATCGCGAGTGGGCTCATCGAGGAAATCGGATCGACGCACGCAAGCGGAAGCATCAATTGCGCCAATGGACGAAGCATAAAGGTTGAAAACGAGCAAATTCCAAATCACGAAACCGCGATCGCAATCGCGATTGATCTTTTAAAACAAAGCGGGGTAATCAAAGATCTAACTCAAGTGGGCGGTATCGGGCATCGCATCGTTCAGGGTGCGGATTATTTCGACGCTCCTGTGCTCATAGATGAGGACGTAATGGCTAAAATCGCCGAGCTTGCGCCGCTTGCGCCGCTACACAATCCCGCAAATTTAGCAGGCATCAAATCCTGCCTAAAGATCGCTCCAAAAATTCCAAATGTCGCGGTTTTCGATACGATATTTCATCAAAGCATCCCGCCTTATGCGTATATGTACGCGCTGCCGTATGAATTCTACGAAAAATATAAGGTTCGTCGCTACGGCGCGCACGGCACATCGCATTGGTTTGTCTCGACGATGGGAGCGAAATTTTTGCGTAAAAAATACGAAAACTTCAACGCCATTACGCTACATCTGGGCAACGGCTCTAGCGTGAGCGCCATAGAAAACGGCAAATGCATCGACACCTCAATGGGGCTAACGCCGCTTGAGGGGATCATAATGGGCACCAGATGCGGCTCGATCGATCCTGCGATCATCCCATACATCGAGCGCGTCGCGGGCTACAACGCGCAGGATATGGACGTCATAATGAACAAAAAAAGCGGACTTTTGGGCATCTGCGGCGCAAGTGATCTGCGAAAGGTATATGAAAAGATGGAAGGTGGCGAGCCGCGTGCGAAACTCGCGTTTGAGATGCTCGTGTACAGCGTCGTTAAGATGATCGGAGCATATTACGCCGTGCTCGGGCGCGTGGACGCTTTGATCTTTACCGGCGGTATCGGCGAGAATGCGCCGCATTTTAGACAAAATGTTTGCGAGAAGCTCGCTCATATCGGCATCGAAATCGATGCGACAAAAAACGCAAAAAATACCGGCTCGATTAGAAATTTAAGCGCGGCGGATAGTAAAATCAAAACGCTCGTAATCCCCACCAACGAGGAGCTGGCGATCGCCGAAGCCACGGTCGATACGATCAACAAAAACTCCGCGCAGATTGACTATCAAAAATACTCGGAATTTTAAATTTTATCTAGCGGGATTCCGCGGTTATTTTGCGAGCAGCGATACCAACTTGCCTTTTTCGTTAGGCAATTAAATTTTAGGTTTTGGCTGTGAGCTTGCGTGAAATGAAAGGGCTTTCTTTATTTAGTGGCTTTCTGGCTAAGACGATACGAGAAGTTACTATGCTACGCGCGGGTTTAAATTTTATTTGTCGCTTCCGATAAGGCTTAAATTCTTGCTCGGAAGAGGCGGTGCGGAAGGGGCTATACTTGCGAAGCGCCCTTTTACTTTGCTTCGGCTAGCAACCGCAAGCAGGTCTGCCACCCAAACCCCGCCTAGATCACTGCGTGTTAAAGGCGGCGAGACTTTGTTTTTAAAAAAGCATTGCTCGGTTAAATTTAATAAATTTGGCTTCAAATTTGACCGCAAAATTCCAAAACAGGTCCTTATTGTGAAATTTTACCGAACGATAAGGCATAAAATTTTAAAATTTAGCGCGAGCCGGGTTTTGCCGTAAAGATTTATTAAAGGAGCGAACGATGAGCGATTTGCTAAATTCACAAGGCGCGCAAGAGCAAGAGGCGCCATATCCCGATACGAAATTCACTAAATTTTTCGGGCGACTTTACGCGGCGGTTTTTGTGCTGTTTGCGATCACGGCGCTTAGCGTATTCGTGCTGTCCGAAAATATTTTAGACGCAAGCGCGGCATGCGCAGACTTCGTTAAATTTATGAAGCGGTTTTTTCCAAACATCGCCGCAATTGGCAAGATTAGCCCGCACACGCAACTTGCGGAATTTTACGTCGCGGCGTTGTGGGTACCTATTTTAATGGCTTTCGCGCTAAGCTGCGTGTATTGTCCGATCGCCACATTCTTATACAAAAAAGAGCTTCCCGCCGTCAAGACGCAGCTATTTGTGATATTGCTCGCTATACCTTTCGCTTACTGGGCATTAAACAATTATTTCTACGCCGATTTTGCCGTAAACGGCATCCCCCACAGAGTAGGCAATGGACGGATATTTCCTACTTTTGCGAGCAGAGAGAGCCTATTTGGCTGGATATCGTTTTTCACAGCCACCTCGATGTTTATGAGTATGCTTGTCGTGATTTCGCTTAGCGATATAGTCCACTGGATATATCTATCGAGAAATAAAAACTAAATTTTATAAAATCGCGGACGAATAAAATTCCGCACCAATAACTTTCAGGGTCATTTTACGAGCGCAAAGCGGACGGGCGATAAAATTCTGCGCTCCGTTTTAGAACAAAAACAAGCGACGATTAAATTTAAACGCTCCGGTAATTAGAGCTTTTTTGCGCGGAATTTAAGCGACCGAGCGACGATTAAATTTAAACCGCAGGCGGCTGCTTTTAAATTTTAAAATTTCACTAAATTTTGAAATTTTATTCGCGCCACGTAAGGCGAAAGGTCGTTACCTCGCCCGGCACGCTATCGTAGGAGATAGAAAAGGAGTATTTTTTGCAGACCTCGCTTACGATGCTAAGCCCGATTCCGAAGCCGCCCTCGCTTGAGTTAAAGCGCGCAAAGCGCCTGAAAATTTCGTCGCCCTTTTTACTATCAATCCCCTCGCCGCTATTTGAGATCGCTAGCTCGCCGCGCCTTAGCCGCACATCCACGTAGCCGCCTGCATCGGCGTATTTTACGGCGTTGCTTAGCAGATTATCGATCAGGCGTGAAATTTCATAGATGTTTGCGTTCATGCTCGCATCCGCAAGATCGGTTTTAAGGCTTAGTCTGCGCTTTTGAATAAACGGCGCGAAGTATTCGCAGCGCGAAGCGACGAGGCTTTTTAGATCGATCGAGCTAATCTCGCCCTCCTTATTCATACCGAAGGTTAAAAACACGAGATCCTCGTAGATGCGAGAAAGCGTCTTAGCGGCAAGATCGATATTAGCGATGCGCTTGGCGTTGTATTCTCCAAGCTCTGCGTGCCGCATCGTCTCAACGCTCATGGAGATAATGCTAAGCGGAGTATTGATCTCGTGGGTGCTATCCTTGATGAAGCGATTTAGTGTGTCGATCTTATCGTAAAGCGGCTTTGTGCCTAGCCGAACCAGGTAAAACGCCACGGCTAATATCACGCCCAAAAGCGCTATCATCATCACTGCGGTTTTGATACGAAGTGTTAAAATTTCGCCCTGCACGCTACTTCCAAGCAGAATGATTTTAGCCTTGGAAAAGGCGTTTCGCTCCTCCATATTTTGCAGATTCTCATAAATTCCTAGCCTTCCGCCACTTATAAATTCCGCCTTTAGCTTCGCTTTATCAAGTGCGCCAAGTTCGCCGTCACAGCCGTAAATTTCATCAGAGTTTGGCTTAAATATACACGCGCTTACACCCTTTTCGCGCTCAAAGTCCGCTAGCGATTCCAGCCCGTCCATGCTCGCTTTCATATAGATCATCATCTTGATCTCTTTTAGCTCTTTTATCCTGTGCGAAAGCAGCGCGGCTTCGTTCATCCTGTAATTTATCTTGAAAAAATATCCTAAAAATAATGCGCTTGAAATGAGATATAAAGATAGAATTTTAAGCGTTAAAGCGGTCTTTTCAGACATACAGATACCCTGCGTTGCGGCGATTTATGATATGCTCTTCGCCTAGGATGCGGCGCAAATTTTTGATATAAGTTCGCAGCGCTTCTTCGCTTGGCGTTTCGTTAAAAACATAGATCGCGGAGAAAATTTCATCCTTGCTTAAAAGCCTGTTTTTATTTTGTAAAAAAAGTGCCAGCAGCTCGCGCTCTTTGTTTGAAAGCGCGACGGGCACGCCCGATCTGCGTAGCTCTTTGCTTGCAAAGTAAAATTTAAACTCGTCGTCAATAGTTACAAAATCATCAAAATTGTGGCTGAAGTTTCGCTTTATGAGAGAATTAACGCGCAGCAACAGCTCTTTTAGCTCGTATGGTTTTTTGAGATAATCATCGCAGCCGCTTTTAAAACCAACCTCAAGATCATCAAGCGTATTTAGCGACGTGGCGAATATCGCAGGGGTGCGATCGCCGCTCTTGCGTAGCTCTTTTAAAAGTGAGAATCCGTCGCCTTTGGGGATTTTTACGTCAAAGATAAAAAGATCAAATTTTTGTTCATAAGCAAGATCCGCGGCGCTTTGAGCGTCGCTGCAAACGCATACGTCAAAGCCCGCGTCTTTTAGATATTCGCCGATGAGATCGCAAAGCGTCTCATCGTCCTCTACGAGTAAAATTTTACTCACTACATCTCTTTTTTCATCTCTTTTTTCATTTCGCCTTTCATCTCATCCTTCATATGTTTACCCTCTTTCATAGCATCCTTGTGCATATCTTTCATGTCGCCCTTCATCTCTTTCGCACCATTATGCATTGATGTATTGGCGTCCTTCATCTCATCTTTCATGCCCATGTCGGCAGCTACGGCAAAAGTGCCAGCAAATAGCGCACTAAGCGCAAACAAAGTAAGTTTTTTCATTACGTACTCCTTAAAAGAAATTAGCGGAATTATACTTCCGTAAAAGTGAAGTATGTGTGAAATTCCGAAAAAAATTCAAATTTAAATTTAAACGCCTGTAATTTCAAACGCGGAGCGGCTTAAATGCGCTCGGTCGGTCGCGATCTCTGAAATTTAAATCGCTCGCTACGGCTAGTCGAATTCTAAACGCGAATCAAAGCTAACGAGGGCGCACGCCAACAGCGCATTGCCGAGCTTATTTTATCGAGGCAAAATAGAAATTTAAACCGCTGGCTAAACTAATTAAATTTGTAATGCCACGACTAATGCCACTACGCGCACATCAAATCAAAAACGCCGAGCCAGCCTTTGAGTTCGCGACCTCGCGCGAGCTTTTGAATTCGCCATGCCGCGTAAGCCCTTAAATTTAGTGCAGCGTAAGCACACAGGGCGCGAAATCACACCTAGATCGCGGCGCAGCTTTTGATCTCGTCCTCGCTTACAATCTCGTAGATTACGCCCGCGTTTTTGATAAACTCCTCCACGCGCGCGACGTGTGCGGGCTCTACGTTGATCACGAGGCTTCCGACGACGTTTTTATCAAGCCGCTCGAGCTTGCCCCAGACGATGTTAAAATTTATCTCCAAAGCGCGCGCCATATGCGTGATCACGCTGTCAAATGCAACCGCGGGCGGGAAAAAAAGCCTGATATTCACGCCGCTTGCGGGCAGCACCTCCTCCTCGCCCAAAAACTCCTTCATATTCTCATCCGGGTGCAAAAACAGCGAGACGATATCGCCCGAGTTGCTCACGCGCCCGCCCTTAAGCAGGATCGCTCTCTGCGCGATGCCCTTTACGACCTCCATCTCGTGCGTAACGAGCACGATCGTAATGCCTAGCTCGCGATTGATGCGGCGCAGAAGCGATAAAATTTGCGCGGTAGTATTGGGATCAAGCGCCGAAGTTGCCTCGTCGGAAAGCAAAATTTTAGGGCTTAATGCAAGCGCACGCGCGATCGCCACGCGCTGCTTCTGTCCGCCGCTAAGCTCGCTAGGATAGGCGTTTGCTTTATCCGCAAGCCCCACGAGCTCCAAAAGTTCGGCTACGCGGCACTTCGTGTGATCCTTTGAATATCCCCAAAATTCTAACGGCGTGGCGACGTTTTGCGCGACGGTGCGGCGGCTCATAAGCGCAAAGTGCTGAAAAATCATACCGATATTTTTACGTAGCTCGCGGATCTGAGCGGCGCTTAGCTCTTTTACCTCCCTGCCCTCTACTTTGAGGCTTCCTTCTTGATAGTCCTCAAGCCCGTTTATGCAGCGCAGCAGCGTACTTTTACCCGCGCCGCTGTGACCTACGATGGCAAAAATTTCGCCCTGCTTCACCTCCAAGCTCACATCGTCGATCACGCAGGTCTTGCCGTAAAATTTCTTTAAATTTTCTATCTTTATCACTCAAAATTCCTCGTTCATAATTCCGCCGAAACGCCACCAAAATTTATAAAATTTCGCGCCTTAGCTCATCTGCGCTCTTTGGCGAAAGAAGCGCCGGAGCGATGTCAAATACGCTAAATGCGCCGCGCTCGCCCCTTTGTGCCAGACGATACGCCGCGCGGGCGTAGGCTACGAGCACGCTTGCGGTAAATTCTGGATTTGAATCAAGCTTTAGCGAAAACTCGATCAGATGTTTATTTTCTCCGCGCTCGCCCGTCGCTCCGCTTCGTAGAACAAACCCTCCGTGAGGGATGCCGCCGTGCTCCTTTTTAAGTGTCGCAAGATCGATGAAATGCACGCTCGTGTCGTAGTCGGCGAAGTAGTTTGGCATCGTTTTTATCTCTTTTTCTATGCGCGCTTTATTGGCGCCCTCTTCGGCTACGACGTAGCACTCGCGCAGGTGTTTTTCTCGTGTGGTTAAATTTGGATTTTCCCCAGCGCGCACTCGCTCTAGAGCGCTATCTATGGGCACTGTGTATTGGCGCGCATCCACGACGCCCTCGATCCTGCGGATAGCGTCGGAGTGGCCTTGGCTCACGCCTTTACCCCAAAACGTATAACTGCTGCCGTTTTCTAGCACGCTCTCGCCAAATAGTCTATTTAGCGAAAACAGTCCCGGATCCCAGCCTACGGCGATGATGCCTACATTTCCGCCCGCTTTGGCTGCGGCGTCCACGGCGGCGAAGTGCTCAGGGATTTTTGCGTGCGTATCGAAGCTATCGACGACGTTAAAATCTTTTGCAAACTCTGGCGTCTGCGTCGGTAGATCCGTCGCGCTGCCGCCGCAAAGAACTAAAACGTCGAATTTGCCCTTGTGCGATAAAATTTCATCCGCGCTAAATACCGGAGCGCCGCATGTTTTTACTTCGCTTGGATTTCTGCGGCTAAAAACTGCCGAAAGCTGCAAATCCTTGCTATTTCGCGCGGCAAGCTCCACGCCGCGACCCAAATTTCCATATCCCAAAACCGCTATTTTTATTTTTTCGCTCATTTTTTACCCTTCAAATTTTAAAATTTAGCGCGTAAAACGGCGCGCCGCCGATGAAATTTTACCTCAGTAGAAAATAATAAATCACATATAACCAACTTAAAAATCCGTGGATTATCGCCCACATTATGCTTTTATTGGCTCCCCACGATAGTGCAACGGCTATGACCGTGCCTAAAGTAAATCCACCGATACTACCCTTTGACATATTTTTCTCCTTAATTTAAAATTTAAGCTCAAACTAGCGGGCTACTCGCCAAACGCTTTTAGCTCGTCGCATACTTTGGCGAATTTTTCCTGCGCGCTTTGCAGCCCTTCGCGGTTGGCTTCAACCACGGCTTGCGGGGCAGAGGCCACGAATTTTTCGTTATTTAGCATGCCTGAGAGCTTTTCGATCTCTTTTTGCAGCTTCGCTTTTTGCGCGTTAAGGCGCGAAATCACGCCGCTAAGATCGACCCCCTCAAGCGGTACGAAAGTTTCTAGCCTCTCGCTTACGTCGCGGGCGGAATTCGCGATATTTTGCTGCGTAAATTCCACTTCATCTACCTTTGCTAGCGTTTTGATGTAATCTGCGGCGGCGCTTAGATCGACTGCGGATTTGACGTAGGCTTTGGCTACGCGCGCATTGCCGAGCTCGATCGTCGCCTTTGCGCGACGAATGCTAACGATCGCTTCGATAAGAAGCGAAAATAGCTCCTCGATCCGCTCGTCGCGCTCGCCTGGATGTGGGTATCGCATCACCATGATAGAGCACGCATCTTGCAGCTTCGTGCCGCTTAGCTCCTGATACAGATACTCGCTTAGAAACGGCATAAACGGGCTTAGCAGCTTCATCGCTTCTTTAAAAATCATCCCCAGCTCGCCTATCGCGGCCTTGTCCGCCTTGCTAAGCTCGATGCCCCAGTCGCAAAACTCGTCCCAAAAAAACTTATAAAGCTCGGTCGCAGCGTCGTTGAAGCGGTATTCGTCTAAATTTTCCCGCACCGCGCTCACGCAGCAGCTAAAGCGCGAAAGCATATATTTGCCGAGGCTCGTTTTGATCTGCGCCGCGTCCAAATCGTCGAATTTAGAGGCATTTAAAAGCAAAAATTTGCTCGCGTTATAAAGCTTGTTCGTAAAATTTCGATATATCAAAAGCTTATCGTCGCTAAGGCGCAGATCGCGCCCCTGCACGCACAAAATCGTAAGCGTAAAGCGCAAAATATCGGCGCTAAATTCATCTATTTTTAGCAGCGGATCGACTACGTTTTTGCTCGATTTGCTCATCTTTTTGCCATCTTTGTCCTTAACCAATGCGTGCAGGTAGATGTCGCGAAACGGCAGCTCGCCCATGGCGTTTTGGCACTGAAACATCATGCGCGCGACCCAGAAAAACAAAATGTCAAAGCCCGTAATCAGCATGGTATTCGGATAAAATTCGCTTAAATCCTCCTCAAACCACTTCTCGTTTTTCAGCGCCTCGCCGTTGCCCCAGCCAAGCGTGCTGATCGGCCAAAGACCGCTTGAAAACCACGTATCGAGCACGTCGGGATCTTGAGTAAAATTTTTACCGCCGCATTCCGGGCAAGTATCGGGGCTCTCTCGCTCATCCGCCCACTGATGGCCGCAGTCGCAGTAAAACACGGGAATTCTATGCCCCCACCACAGCTGACGGCTGATGCACCAGTCCTTCAGCTCGCGCATCCATGCGTTAAAACTATTAATCCAGTGCTTTGGGAAAAATTCCGCCGCGCCGGAATTTACCTTAGAGATCGCCTCTTTTGCGATATCTGCGCGCACGAACCACTGC
>CAUSBF010000025.1:0-14021 GCA_963529595.1 uncultured Campylobacter sp. | reverse complement strand
CCAAATTCTTCGCAAAACATCATAATTAATCCTGTCGTAACCAAGATCGCCCATGCCACTGCCGCTACAAGATGGTATAGTCGTTCAAATTTATTAAACGCATAGATCGGCTTGCCCGCGTGATGATCGAAGTGCTTCGGTCCTATGATCGCGTAGTGCCCAATAAAAGCTATGATTACGCCCAAAACCGCACCCAGCGCCAACCAAGCAAAAAAGCCCGAGCTTTGCAGATGTCCTTGAAATTGCAGAAAAATCGGACCGAAGCCATTGCCGTAGCTATCGATGTTTTCAAGCCTTGCATTGCCCCAAACATCACTATTTCCCTGCACGATATCGGCATATTTTTTCTCTTCGGCCTGCGCATAAATACAGGCAAAAAGCGCGAGAAACAATCTTTTCATGGATTTCCTTAGATATAAAATTCAAGCCGATTATATCATTTTTTGCAAAAAATTTTCTTACAAAGCAAAATTACATTTTTGCATTAAGTGCGGCGCTAGTTTCGCCTCGCATACTCGTCGTAGCCGAATTCTTTGATCATTAAAACCTCTCCGCGCTCATCTACCAAGACGAGATCTGGCAGCTTGATGCCGTTAAAGGTCGTATTTTTCACGATCGTATAATGGATCTGATCCTCGAAAATCACCCGATCGCCGATGTTTAGCGGCGCGTCAAATTTATACTCGGGCTGCCCGCTCTCAAGCCCCACGATGTCGCCTGCGAGGCAGGTATTTCCGCCGAAGCGGTAGCTAAATTTACCGCTCTTACTCTCGCCGCGTACCGCAGGACGATACGGCATCAGCACGGTATCGGGCATATGAGCTTCAGCGGAAGCGTCTAAAATAGCGATTTTAGCGCCGTTTTCTACTATATCAAGCACGCTAGCGACCAAATATCCGCACTCCCAGCCGACCGCTTCGCCGGGCTCAAGATAAATTTCGACTTCGTATTTTTCGCGAAATTTTTTGATCAAATTTATCAGTAGCTCCACGTCGTAGCCTGCGCGCGTGATATGATGTCCGCCGCCGAAATTTAGCCACTTTAGGGCTCTAAAATACTTGCCGAATTTCGCCTCGAAAACCTCAAGCACCCGCTCTAGGCTCTGAGCGCTTTCTTCACACAGCGCGTGAAAATGCAGCCCCGAGATGCCGCGCAGAAACTCGCCGTCTTGCAAGATTGCCCGCTGCAGCGCTTCAAGGCTCATCCCGAGCCTGCTAAAGCTGCCGCACGGATTGTAAGCGTCTTTGGGCGCGAAGGAGGTCTGCGGATTTAGCCGCAGTCCGCACGAAGCACCCGTAGCAAGCGCTTTTGTGCGGTATTTTTGCCACTGCGCGGCGCTATTGAATACGACGTGATTTGAAATTTTTAAAATTTCGTCCAAATCATCCTCTTTGAACGCGGGCGAGTATGTGTGGATTTCGCCGTTTTTAATAAACTCTGCAGCAAATTTCGCCTCGTGCAGACCGCTGCAAGTGGCGCCCCATAGGTATCTGTCAACGTAAGGCATCGTGAAGCTAAACGCAAAGCCTTTTAGCGCGCATAAAATTTTTGCGCCGCTTCGCTCGCCTACGCCGCGTAAAATTTCTAAATTTTTTACCAATTTTTGCTCCTCGCACACGTAAGCTGGAGTCGAAATTTCATCGATTTTCATCGTTTTTCCTCATTAAATTTTTACGCAATTATATAAAATTTTATGAATTTTTAGTTAAAATCGCCCAATCTTTAAAAAAGGACAAAAATGGTAGAGGTAGAATTTTTAGGGCCGATCGGGCGCGAGCCCCTGCGCCTAAACGCAAACTCCTTGCAAGAGGTAAAAGCGGAGCTGCAAAAGGACGAAAGTCTGCGGGAGTGGCTCGCAAACTGCGCCGTAGCGGTAAATGATAAGATGATTTATGATGCGAATTTCGCGCTTAAATCCGGCGATCGCGTGAGCCTTCTGCCTCCGGTTTGCGGCGGCTAAGCTTGGGGGCGGCGATGAGCGAGGCTAAATTTAATCCAGAAATTTTAAGCGGGATCAAGCCTGAAATTTATGAGAGCAGCTTGGACGTGAACGCGATTTTATCGCGCTGGTACGCTAAATTTAAGGACGCAAATTGCGGCGCGTTCATTACTTTCGTAGGCATCGTGCGCGACGAGGGCGGCATCTGCGCGCTGAGCTTCGATATCTACGAGCCGATTTTGCGGGCCTGGTTTGAATCGTGGCAGCAAAAGGCCGCGGCACAGGGCGCATTCGTGCTTTTTGCACATTCAAACGGGGGCGTGCCGATCCACGAAAGCTCCTACGTCGCAGGCGTCGTAAGCCCGCAGCGCAAGGTCGCTCTGGCACTCATAAACGAGTTTGTGGAGGATTTCAAGGCGGCCGCGCCGATCTGGAAATACGACGTAAAGGGCGGCAAAATCGAGGACGGCAAAGTAGTAGGCGGAGATAGGATCTATGCGGCGGATCGCTCGCAGAGGGTAAAAGGCGCAGGGCTTTTGGGCTAAATTTAAAAGCATGCGCTGTTTTATCCCCACAGGCTTGCTTCAATTCAATTAAACTTAATCAAAACGGCGATTGCGCCGACAAGCAAAATTCCGCGTAGAGATACTGCAGAATTTCAAAATAAAGATTTTGTGTAAATTTAGCGGCTGAGGCTAAATTTAAAGATCAAAATTTCAATCCAACTCCGTGCCCGCGCTCCTATAAGCATGGCAAGCGAGAACTAAAATTTCAAGTCTAAAATTTATAGCAAATTTAATCAATCCAGTCGATGCGCTGCACAGCAAATAAAATGGCGCTATAATCGTCTTGTAAACCTGCGCGGCGTAAAATAAAATTTAAACCCAATTTCGCGCGCCGTATCCGCGAGCAAAAATGAAACGCAGTGCAATAAAATTTTAAAATTTCATTGCAAATAGCCATCTCCAGTAAGCGGCGACTAAAATTTAAACACGCTCTTGGCTTCAGCGATACGCTCACCAAGTCTCGCAGCGGCATCTTCGCTCCTTGCTGCGCACCTAAAGATCGGCTCCAGCACCTCGGCAAAAAAGCCGTTTAGCCCCTCTTGCATGATCTGAGCGTTGTTTTGATAGCGAGCTAGCCCCATAAATACGCCGTGTCCGATCGCGCAGAGACCGCCCGCCTCATCGGCGATAAACTTATTCAGCGCCTTGCAAACCGCAACGACCGCGCTTGCGTTTACGATCTCGCGATCTCTTAAATAATCCTCAAGCACGCCGTAATCGCACTCGCATCTGATCCATCTAAACGCCTTTGCGATCGACGGCGAAACGCATTTATGATCACTTAGAGTGCATAGGACGTATAAATTTTTAGGCACCGCAAAATATGAGCGGCTGTCCTTTAAAACGACGCTGGCGCGCGCTTTTTCGCCCTCTTCAAAGCCGTCAATTATGTGGGAGTTTTTCGTGCGGATCAGCGAAAGCTCGTCTTCCTCGTCGTAGCGGCGATCCAAAAGCACCGCAGCCTCGCCAAAAATTTTATCCAAGCTCGCAGCACCTGCATTGTCGATCAGAAAATAATACTCGCCCTTCGGATCGTTTAGCGCTTCTTTGCACAGCGCCTTAAACTCGCCGCTAATGAAGCTTTCGCCGTAAAATCCGTCGATGAAATCGCGATATTCAAAGCCTTCGTGCAGGCAAACGTAGCGGAAATTTTTCGCCGCAAGCTTCTTTTCGGCGATCAAAGACCGCAATCTGCGGGTCTTGCCGGTGCCGATCGCGCCGTAAAAGATCGTATTTTTCGCGACCTCTTCGCTTTTGTAGTTTTTGACGTATTCAAAAAATAGCGAGGAGTACACGATCCTAGCCGCACCCACGACATCCTGCGGATACGGGGTAAATTCCGCGATAAATCGCGAACTTAACTCGTAGAATTCTTCGAAAATTTCAACCTTTTCGTCGTAGAGCAAGGATAAAATTTGCGCAGTTTCATCGCGATAAACGAGAGTCGGAAACTCATCGTTGCACTGCGCAAATATGCTAGCTAGCAGATAGAGCTTCTCGCGCGAAATTTGCGCGAAATCGCCGCCCTCGGCAAGCCCTAAATTTAGCATCCCGTCGTCGCTTAGGTAGCTGTCGATCAGATAGAAATTATCGGCATTTATCGCGGATTTTAAAAATTCCATCAGCACGAAGGGCTGATTATGCAGCGCGACGTCGAAAAAATCGATCGCCAAAGCGCTGTCCACCGCCGTAAGAAGCCTGTAAAGCTCGTCGTAGAAATTGACTAGCTTTTGTTTAAAAATATCGCGCGCGGTGCGTTCCTGCGAATAACTATTGAAATTTTTGACGATATTTTCGATAAAAACATAAAGCGAGACGATGTTTTTATCCTCGCCGCTAAGCACGCTATCTACGCTCTTTACGGCATTTTTAGGAAACAGCTCCTTTTTGCCGACGATGCGGTCTTTGAAAGCGAAATCATAATAAAACGCGCTGATATTGGAATCAAAAAACTGATCCATAAAGAAATACTCGGCGTGCGCGAACTTCTCGCCCAAAGATAAAATTTTGCAGCTTCTAAGATTGCCGTCGCTGAGATTTATATACAGAGTTTGCAAAAACTCGTTCTCGGTCTCATCAAAGCTTACGAGGCAGCGCTTTATCTCGCCTAAATACTTTGAAATCGCGGTTTGTTTTTTAAGCCAGACTTGGTTTTTGTTGTGATTTTTCCAGCTGGCGACCAGCGACTCTATCTTTTCCTTGCTAAAATCTTGCATGACTCATCCTTGAAAGATTAAAATTATGTATTGTACTTGAATTTAAATAAATAATTAATAAAACTCTGATCTCGCGACGGAGTGCAAAAGCAAATTTTATTAAATTTACGCGCCCGCGGCGATAGAAAATTTTAAAATTTACTGCGCGCTAGATCTATCCGCGACCCTGCACCAACGGGACAAATTCGCAGGCGCCGAGCTCCTCTTCTTTGATCTCGCTTGGCGAAATTTTACTAAATCTAACGATCTTTTGCGAGCCGCCTCTATTCATCGGAGCAACCAAAATTCCGCCGATTGCCAGCTGCGCAAATAGCCGCTCGTCGATCCGCTCGGCGCATGCGGAGAGCAAGATCCTATCGAAAGGGGCGAAATTTTTCCACCCTGCGTTGCCGTCGTCGTGACGCAGGCTGATGTTTGAAATCCCGAGATTTGCAAAGTGCTTTTTCGCCTCGCCCACCAGCCGCTCGACGCGTTCTACGGCAAAGACGCGATGAACCATCCTGCTTAAAATCGCCGCTTGATAGCCGCTACCGCAGCCGATCTCTAAAATTTTCTCGACCTTCGGATCGACGCTTAGCGCCATCGTCATGCGCGCGACCGTCAGCGGCGAGCTGATCCACTGGCTTGCCAAAATGGGCTGCGCGTTGAGGCTGAAAGCGTGCGCGCCAAGCGGAGCAAACTCGCTTCTAGCGACGCTGCAAAACGCCTCAAAAAGCGCCGGATTTAAACTCACCTGCTCGGCGATGTCGTTCGCCATCTTTTCGCAGCGAAGTCGCTCTAGCGAGACCATAATGCGCTCCCGCCCGACCAGACGTTAAATTTAAAGCCGCGAAAGTTTCTGCTCTGTTTAAATTCGGAGCCGATAAAATTTTTAAAAGCGCCGTCCAAGCGCGGGCGCCGCGATGCGGCAAAGCAAAATTTTAAACTACTAAATCCGCTAAAAATCATCGAAACTCAAACTTCCTTTGCTGTAGTTCGTGACCTTGCTCTCGAAAAAATTGCTCTTTTGATCATTAAATTTAGAAAAATCATCTACCCATTTTATCGGATGTTTCGCGCCGTATCGCTTCTCAAGCCCGATGGCAAGCAGGCGCTGATCGACCAGGTAGTGGATGTATTCTTCGATGATGTCGTCCGTAAAGCCCATGATTTGGTTATCCGTGATGTATTTGCCCCAATCGATCTCCAAGTTTCCCGCCGTCTCGAACATCTCGTAAATTTTATCCACGTTGCGCTTGTTAAACAGATCGGCACGCTCCTTGCGAACGGAATTTATCATGTTTTGAAAGAGTAGCAGATGCGTGATCTCGTCGCGCTGTATGAAGCGGATCATCTGCGCGCTGCCTAGCATCTTGCCCGCGCGAGCAAGCGCATAGATCGATGTAAAGCCGCTATAAAAATAGATCCCTTCTAAAATTTGATTCGCCACCATCGCGAGCAGCAGTTTATCGTCGCTAACCTCGCCCGCAAGCTCCTCATAGACGCTTGAGATGTAGTCGTTTTTCCTGCGAAGCATATCGTCATGCTTCTCCATCTCGTAAATCAGATCGGTGTTTTCACAGATCGCCTCGACCATGACGGCGTAGGATTTGCTGTGGTTGGCCTCCTCGTAGGCTTGGCGCGCGAGCACGGCGTTGATCTCCGGAGCCGTGATGTAGGGGTTGATATTATCGGCGAGATTGTTGGTCTGAAAGCTATCCATCGATATCAGCTGGCTCCACACGAGATCATACATCCGCTTCTCGGCGCTTGTGAGATTGAAGTTATAATCGCGCACGTCGTCGGTGGTATCGACCTCTTTTGGAAACCAGGTGTTAGCCTCCATCAGATCCCAAAGCTTCAGCGCCCATTGATATTTCGCCTTGGTAAAATTTAAAATACCCTGCGGATTGCCACCAAAGACCTTGCGATCGGTAAGCGTCTCGTCGGAGAAGGGGTTGTAGATTTTTTTCCTATCCATTTTTTGCCTTTTTAAAAATTTAGGGCGTATTGTAACGAAAAAAATCTTATCGAAGGCTTTGCGGGCAAAATTTAAAAGCGTGAAATTTCACCCGTAAAATTTGCGCGGAATTTTATAAGACGCACACAGCTCGGCAGGGATACATGGCGGAATTTTGCGACTGAGCGAGCAAAAGCTAAATTTTATACCGGCTGCATACTTGGAGCTTTGAAATGAAATTTTATGGCGAAGCTTTGGGATAAAATTTTATGATGGAGGAATTTTATGATGAAATTTTAAAGGCATGCGGTGCGATTCCATCTATTTACTTTTCGCCAATGCCTGCAGCAAGCGCCATTGCGGCAAACGGCGCAATAAAATTTCATCGCGACTCAATATACGCCAAACAATGCGCGGCGCGCTAAATAAAATTTCATCGCATTCATCGCAGCAAGACACACGCGGCAGCGCAAATTTAATCAAAATTTCGAAGTTCGATCTTTAGATCTGTGCGGATTTTGCCCGGATCAAAGCTCGCAAGCGGCGCGTCTAAATTGCCGAAATTATCGCCGGTGGGTAGGAAGTTTTGCAGATAATAAACGCCGCGATAACCCTCGCTGTATAGAATTTGCGCCATCCGCTCGACCTTCGCTTCGTCTAAAAAATCCGCATGCACAGTCGTGCGCACCTCAAATTTAAAATTTAGCCGCAGCAAAAGCCTAAGAGTTTGCAGAAATTTATCATATAAACTTGACTTCGTGACGAGCTCAAAATCCTGCCGCGGCGCCTTAAAATCAAGTGCGATATAATCGATCAGCCCCAAGCTTAGCGCCTCTTCGATCTTTTGCGGATTCGAGCCGTTGGTATCTACTTTGAGCAAAAAGCCGCGCCGCTTAACTTCGTGCGCCAGCGGGATAAAATCGCTCGCACAGGTGCATTCGCCGCCGCTAAATACGATGCCTTGAAGCTTGCCCGCGCGCGCATCCAAAAAGCGCAGAAACTCTTCGTTTGAAATTTTGCCCTGGGAAGTAACGATTTGTGGGTTGTAGCAGTATATGCAACGCATATTGCAGCCGCAAAACCACGCAATCGCGGCGATGTGATCAGCAAAATCAAGCATCGTAAACGGCGTGATCTCGTAAATCTGCGCGTTACGCAGGTTTAAGGCTTGCGGCGGCTTCGTATGCGTTTGTTGCATTTGGCCGGTAGCGGCGACTAGGCGATCTGCTTTTTGTCTTTTTTCTCTTCAAAAAAGACGCGCTCTTTGTGTTCGCCCTTCTTTCCGATATTAAAGCTCTCTACTGGGCGCAAATAGCCCATTACTCTTGTGTAAACGACGCATTTTGTGCGTTTTGCTTCTAACTCTTTTGGAAATTCCATACCTGATCCTTTCGTTTAAGATAAAATTTAAATCGCTATTTAGGCGCCCTTGCTCTGCTTGGCCTTGTATTCCGCAAGCAGCTCCTCATCGCATTTCGGGCAGTATTCATGCTCGCCCGCGATATAGCCGTGCTTATGGCAGACGCTAAAAATCGGCGTGATCGTGATATAAGGAAGCTTATAGTTTTGCACTACGCTTTTTACGAGCTGTTTGCACGCCTGAGCCGAGCTGATGCGCTCCTTCATATACAGATGCAGCACCGTGCCGCCGGTATAGGAGCTTTGCAGCTCGTCCTGCATCGCCAGCGCCTCGAACGGATCGCTTCCGAAATTTGCCGGAAGCTGCGTCGAATTGGTGTAATATATATTTTTATCAAATCCCGCTTGAATGATATCTGCGTAGCGTTTCTTATCCTCTTTGGCAAAGCGATACGTAGTGCCCTCGGCAGGCGTGGCTTCGAGATTATATAAATTTCCGGTCTGTTCCTGAAACGAGCGAATCTTCTCGCGCAGATAATCGACCATTTTAAGGGCAAAACTACGTCCGAATTCCGTCGTAATATCCTCTTTATTTCCACTAAAATTTCGTATCATCTCGTTTGCGCCGTTGATACCGATGGTGCTGAAATGGTTGTTAAAGCCCGGCAAATAGCGCTTCGTGTATGGATACAAGCCGCGCTCAAACATCTCGGTAACAAATTTTCGCTTCTTCTCAAGCGTCGATTTTGCAAGCTCCAAAAGCTCATCCAGCCTCGCATACAGCGCCTCTTCGTTATTTTTATACAGATAGCCTAGGCGGGCTAAATTTATCGTCACGACGCCGATGCTTCCCGTCATCTCCGCGCTTCCGAAAAGCCCTCCGCCGCGTTTTAGAAGCTCGCGCAGATCGAGCTGCAAGCGGCAGCACATCGAGCGTACGGCGCCAGGCTTATACGCCTTTGGATTGGGTACGCGCTCGCCCTTTTCGTTCGTGATATATTGCGAGCCGATAAAATTTTGAAAATAGCTCGAGCCTACCTTGGCGGTGTTTTCAAAAACCGCGTTAGCCGCAGGCGTATCCCAGTCAAACTCCTCCGTTAAATTTACCGTAGGGATCGGGAAGGTAAACGGCTGACCGCACTTATCGCCCGTCGTTAAAACCTCGTAAAACGCGATCACGATGCGGTTCATCTCAGGCTCGAAATCGCCGTAAGTCATAGCCTCTAGCGAGCCCTTGCCGCGCCTTTTAGCCTCGGCCAAAAGCTCCTCGTCGCGTAAATTTTTAAATAGATGCTCGTTGTTGTGCGTAGGGATCTGCGTTTTTAGATCATCAGGGCAGGTCATATCGATGGTGACGTTGGTAAACGGGCTCTGACCCCAGCGCGCGGGGACATTTAGGTTAAACACGAAGCTCGTGATCGCCTTTTTAACCTCATCGTCGCTTAATTTATCGCGGAAAACGTATGGCGCCAGATATGTATCAAAGCTACTAAACGCCTGTGCGCCCGCCCATTCGCTTTGTAAAATTCCAAGGAAATTCGCCATCTGATACAGCGCTTCGCGGAAATGCTTCGGCGCCTTGCTCTCGACTCTGCCGCGCACGCCGTTAAAGCCCTCGTTTAGAAGCACGCGCAAGCTCCAGCCCGCGCAATACGCCGTCAGGCAGTCCAGATCGTGGATATGATAGTCGCCGTTTCGGTGCGCCGCGCCAGCCTCGCGAGAGTAAATTTTATCGAGCCAGTAGTTTGCGATGACCTTGCCGGCGGTATTATTGATAAGGCCTGCGTTTGAGTAGCTGGTATTGGAATTTGCCAAAATTCGCCAATCCTGCTTGCTGATGTATTCATTGACCGTCTGAGTGCAGTTGATATAGGTCGTATCCTCTTCAAGCCCCAAAATGTGCTCGCGCTGCATCTTGTGCGTGTGGCGGTAGATCATGAAGCTTTTCAAAACGGCGAAATCGCCCGCTTCAAAGAGCTTTTTCTCGATAAGATCTTGAATATCTTCGACGCTTAATTTGTCTTTAAAAACGATAGCGCCCATTACGTTATCGAAAACCTTTTCGTCAAATTCGGTACCGACGCTTTTGTAGGCTTTTTTGATAGCATCTTTTATTTTGTAGGATTGAAATTCTTGAAAACTTCCGTCTCTTTTAATGATTTTTTTCATAAGCACCCCGAGAATTTTCTGAATAAATTGGCAGAAAGTATATCAAGGAATCTTTAACTCAAAATTAAAGGAACGAGCGGAATATCCATTACAAATTTTGCTTATAAAAAACGAAATTTAACCAAATCTCGCTATAATCGCGGAGTTTATTTTATAAAATTTGGAAATGCTATGAAAAATTTTAAAATAAGTTTTTTCGTGATTTTACTATGTGTCTTTTTAGCAGGCTGCGCTGCGCTTAAAGGCTCTAAAAGCACGGATAATTCGGCGCTTACCGGAGGCATAGATCACGCAGGATATCCAAACGCATATCTGGAGCGCATTGCAGGCGAAAGCATCGCTGATCTACTCTCAAAGCGTATCGTCGGCAAGAAAGGCGGTAGATTTAGTGTCGTCGGCATCGAGCCACTGGATGGAACGAATGCGCACGGCGTGGATGCGGAATTTTTGAGTAAAAAAATTAGAATTTCACTGCTGCATTCAGGCAAAGCAGTCGTCACAGACGCCCCAAGTAAAGATGAACTCGTATTTAGCAACGATGGCGTAAGCCGCGGCTATCACGCCGTAGAAAGCGGCTCGATCTACGCGCCGGATTACATCTTGGTAGGTAAAATTTTACCGAAAAGCCCCGCTGCGGCAAATGACGGTAAAGCAGGATCTAAAAAAGCAAAAAGCTTAAATTCTGCAGCTAAAAATTCTACAGCGCAAGCAAGCGAAAGCCTACTTTTGGAGCTTTCTATGATAGATACTCGCAACAACAAAAGCGTGTGGAAGTATAAAAAAGCGCTTCAAAAGCAAATTTAAGGAATTTTTCGCTAAACTCACGATTCATTTTTTTGAAAGGCGGTGAGGAAAGTGCCTGGAGTAAAGGTATATCCGAACGAATCATTTGACGAAGCTTACAGACGCTTTAAGAAGCAAACCGATCGTAACCTAGTCGTTACCGAGGTTCGCGCGAGACGATTTTTTGAGCCGATGACGGAAGTCCGCAAAAAGCAAAAAATTTCAGCTCGCAAAAAGATGCTTAAACGTCTTTACACGCTACGTCGCTACGAGTCACGCTTGTAGCGGTTTGCGCGGATTTGCGGGTTTTAAATTTGCAGATCTGCGCGAAATTTTATCTCACATCTTTTTTAAATTTACAGCCCGTTTAAAATTTGCCCGCCGCGCCAGCGCCGAAATTCCGATCTAAATTTTAAAATTTATCTAATTAAATTTACCCGCCTTTGTGCGGCGCCTGCTTTATACAACATACCCGCCGGCGAGCCGCTAAATTTTGAAATTTATTTTTACCTATTCGTTTTTTAGATATACTTTTGCTAAATTTTAAAGGAGCAACCATGGACTTAAACGACTATCTCCACACTCAAGACCAGCAACCCTCAAACCTGCAAGAAAAAGAAGTAGCACTCATCAAATACACCTTCATCGCGGCCTGCGCCTTAAAAGCTATAGCTGAACTGGTGCTATTGCTATTAGGAATTTACGGCGGATTGGGAGTATTACTAAGCGCAGCGGCATTCGTGCTTTTTATCTTTAGCATTTATAATATCTCTAAGCTTACCGCAAGCCGCAGCCTTTTGCGCAACGTAGCCATTGCCTTTGCGGCAATATTTATAGGCGTATTGTTATTTATATTTTTAGCGGGCGGCATCATCGCTCAAATACTACTTGCATTGGGATTCATCGCATCGTTTCTGTTTTTTTATAGATTCTATCAGGAACTTACCGACACTAGCGGAGTCGCGATATTTTCATATTGCTTTATCGCACTTGTACTTGCAGCTATTGCAAATGCGTTTTTGGCGCGTTTTTCGCTGCCTGCTACGGTGCTGCTCAGCTTAGCGGCTCTTGCGCTTAACGCTTTTGCTATATTCAGCGTAGAGGGTTTTTCTCGTTCGTATTATTCTTATGATCTTAGAGGCAAGAGATAAATTTTGATTGCTTGATCGGTCACAGAAAGACCAGCAGAGAGCTAAATTTTTAAAATTTCAAATCAAGGAGCAAGCCGTGGTCTATTTCAAACACATATTTCTCGCGCTGTTTTGCGGGGCGCTGTTTTGCGGCGTACTTTACGGCGAAAATCCAAATAAAATTTCAAAACAAAATTTTAAATCTGACTTCATCTGGGGCGTTACGATCGACGACGGCTGGTACGATGACGCGCAAGACGCCTCGGGCGCGAAGCTGCAGAGCATCGTGCGCGCTCTACAAGCCCTACCCGTAAAGCCAACCGTGCGCGTCGTGATGTCAAAAGATATCGCTCCGCGCGAATACGAGCCCCTTTTTAGACGACTTAGCGAGGTTTCGTACGTGATGGCCTGCCCCGTGGACTCCTACGAGATGAGTTCGTACAAAAGCGTGAAAAGCTACGAAAAGAGGTTCGCGGACGCCTTCGCCGCGCTCGCGCCCTACGTCACGATATGGGAGATCGGCAACGAAATAAACGGCGAGGGCTGGCTTGGGGATGATGCGAATTTCATTGCCGCCAAGATGATCGCGGCATTCGAGTTCATCCACAAAAAGGGCGCTAAGACGGCGCTGACGGCGTATTATACTCCGAGCGGAGCGCAGAAAATAGAAATGCGCGAGTGGCTGCGAAAATTCGTGCCGCAGGATATGAAAGAGGGGCTGGATTATCTTTTCGTAAGTTACTACGAGGACGACAACGAGGGCTTTACGCCTGATTGGAGCGAAATTTTTACAGATCTACAAAGTGCCTTTCCCGCTTCGAAGCTTGGCATCGGCGAGTGCGGAAATACGGCGGCGGACGCTACGCAAGCGAGCAGGCAGGCGATGATGAGGCGGTATTATACGATGCCGCGCTACGCGCAAAACTACGTAGGCGGGTATTTTTGGTGGTATTTCGTGCAAGACTGCGCCAGCGGAACGGGACCCGGCGCTTCAAACGGTAAAAATCGCGGCGCGCGCGATAAGACGGAAGCTGCGGACGAGCTACTAAAAAGCCTTAGCGAAGCAATAGGCGAAGCGTACAGATAATACGCGGAGGATTTCAAATTTAAAGCAAAATTTTATGCTTTTTAGGTGCAACGAGGTAAAATTTAGATATGAAAACTTTTATAAAAATTTTAAAAATTACCGCCTTGGTCGTGAGCGTTGCATGCGTGCTTTTTGTGCTGTATATATTTGTGATTTTAAATTTGCTTTTTTCATCCGATACGCCCGAGGGTTGCGATCCTAGTATGCCCACTAGCGCTTGCGATTATATCGATGAAAAATTTGAAAAAGAGCTACAAAATTTGCCTCCCGTCGCCCCTCTGCCTAGCCTAGAAAAAAGGCCCGTATTTTGGCTAGGCGAGAAAAAATTCGCAGGAGGCGCGAAGTTTGATTATCTATACATTAAGGACGATTTTGGGGTCTGGCTTAGGTATGAGGACAGCGATCGCGACGACTTTTTGCTACAAAAAGATATGCCAGAGCGCTACTATGGATACGACGAGATCGATCGTTCGCCGGACGAAAGGTGGGTGAGTAGAGAGCTTAAATATTATAGCTACGGCATCTACGATATTTCGCTTTTTGAAAACGAAGCCAAGATATTTTCTCAAACGGCGTATAAGGTCGTGAGAAAATTTATCGGCTTCTTTAATCTACACTCTATGGAGGGTACCTCTTTTGCAGCTCCGCAAGGCACCGAGGAAAATTTAAATGCCATAAGCGAGCTTCAAACTCCGCTTGCGGATTTTCCGCAAAAACCGAACTACTCTGCGCTTGGTTGGGCTGATAAACCAGAAGCCAGAGGCTATGTCGGAGATGAAATAGCCAAAAAACTCGCTCGCAACGTCTTTGAGATAGAGGGCGATGGGTGGCGA